>CAOJQV010000001.1 GCA_948441945.1 uncultured Clostridium sp.
AGTTAATTTTAATATTTTTTTATGACATTTTCAAAAGTTATTGACAGTACTTTTTGTAAATTACAATTTAAAATTTGTAATAGGTTGACAATTTAAGCTTTTAAAGGTACAATATAAGAAGATTTTTGATATAAAATGGAGTGATAATGTGGATTTTATAAAAACAATAATAAAAAATAGAAAAATGATATTTCAGTTAGGAAAAAATGAATTTAGAAATAAATTTTCAAATACAAGTCTAGGAGCGATATGGGGATTTATACAACCATTTATATTTTTAGTAACTTATGCAGTAGTAATACAATTTATATTAAAATCAGGAGCATCAGGAGACAACCCATTTATTGTATGGTATTTACCAGGAATGGCAATGTGGATGTTAATAAATGATAACATACTAAATGTAACAGTAAGTATTAGAAATTACAGTTACTTAGTAAAAAAAGTAGTATTTCCAATAGACACAATACCAGTAATATCTTTAATATCTACAAGTATAACATCAATATTTATTATATTAATTGCATTAATAATCTGCATTATTTATGGATATGTCCCTAATATATTATTAATGTTGTATTATATTTTTGCAGCATTTTGTTTTCTTATAGGATTTACTAGAATGACATCAGCAATAACAACATTAGTTCCAGACTTTGGACAATTATTATCAGTTGTTATGCAAGTATTATTCTGGTTTACACCAATACTTTGGGATATTACTGCTATAGTTGGAACTTTTGGCGGAAAATTAATATATATTATTAAATGTATGCCTTTTGCATATCTAGTAACAGGGCTTAGAGAATCAGTTGTAGGTGGCAATTTATTTACAGAAGGATATGGTATTTATACAATTATATTCTGGATAATAACAATAGGCATTTTTATTTGGAGTAATCACATATTTAAAAAATGTAAAAAAGACTTTGCAGATGTATTATAGAATGAAAAAAATCCAATAGTGGAGGTTAAAGTGGAAGAACAAGAAACAATAGATGTTTTAATGGCAACTTATAATGGAGAAAAATATATAAAAGAACAAATTGAAAGTATTTTAAATCAAACTTATAAAAATATACATTTAATTATCTCTGATGATGGTTCAAAAGATAATACTGTACAAATTCTAAAAGAATATGAAAACAAAGATAAACGTGTTACAGTATATGTGCAAAAGCAAAATCTTGGATATATAAAAAATTTTGAATTTTTACTTACAAAAATAGAAAATGATATTTATATGTTATCAGACCAAGATGATGTTTGGAAAGTAGATAAAATCGAAAATACATATAACAAATTAAAAGAAGAAAAAGCTGACTTGGTATTTAGTGATTTAGAAGTTGTAGATAGTAATTTAAAACAAATTTATCCTTCTTTTAACGATTATATGAAATTAACAAAAAAAATAAAAAAATGTGATGGATTAAAAAGACAATATTTATACAATTGTATGGTAGGTTGTACAATAATGTCAAAAAAGCAATTTGTCGAAAAAATTTTGCCTTTACCTTCGAAATCAAAATATTTAGTACATGATATGTGGATAGGTGTAATAGTTTCTATATATGGAAAATCAGTTTATTTAGACGAAAAAACTATATATTATAGACAACATGGAAATAATCAAATAGGAACAGAAAAACCATCACAACAAATGACAAAATTTAAAGATGTACGAAAATTCCTTATAGAAATCAAATTAGGAATTTTTGAAGGCTATGTAGAAAATAATAATAAATTTCCAAAAGAAATACAAAATGAAAATTTAAAATCATTAAACTACTATAATAATATAAAAAACAAGAAAAATATAAATTTTAAGAATTGGAAAACATTTCATAGATTATATAAAAATGAAACTAGATACTACTATTTATTAAGTTTTATTATTATGAATTTTCCATTTTTAGGAAGGATTCTATTTAGTATTAAAAAAATAAAAAATAATTTTTTAAAAATGAAAGGTAGTAAACATGAGCGAGAGTAAAGAATATGCTATAAAAATTGAGAATTTAACAAAAGAATATAAAATGTATGATAAAAAAATATATAGACTACTAGAAATACTATTACCTAGATACCAAAAACATAAAGCATTTAAAGCAGTTGATAATATGAATTTAGAAATAGAAAAAGGTGAAATCTTAGGAATTTTAGGGAAAAATGGTGCAGGTAAATCAACATTACTAAAAATGATTACTGGTGTAGTTATTCCAACAGAAGGAAGTATTAAAGTAAAAGGAAAGATTAGCTCTTTACTAGAACTCGGGGCAGCATTTAATATGGAACTAACAGGATATGAAAACATTTATCAACATGGACAAGTTATGGGATTAACTAAAGAGGAAATCAAAGCAAAAGAAAAAGAAATTATAGATTTTGCAGATATTGGAGAACATTTATATCAACCTGTAAAAACATATTCATCAGGTATGTTTGCAAGATTAGCATTTTCTTGTGCTATTAATGTAGAACCAGAAGTACTAATTGTTGACGAAGTTTTATCAGTTGGAGATATGGCATTTCAAGAAAAGTCAATAACAAAAATGAAAGAAATTTGTAAAAAAGGAACTACAATAATATTTGTATCACATTCATTACAAGCAATTAAACATTTTTGTAGCAGAGCAATTTGGATGCAAAGAGGAAAAATAGTGATGGATGGAAATACAGTAGATGTTACAGAAAAATATCAAGAAAGCATGATTGATAAACCAAGAGAAGAAATGGTAGAACAAAAAAAGCTTCAATCAGCACATCAAAATAATAAGAACAAATCAATTAATATAAAGAAGGTTGAATGTGATAAAAAAGAATATAAATTATATGAGGATATTAATATAAGCATTGAAGTAGAAAATAGAAAAAATATTAATAAATACGGAGTAGGTATTATAATATATAATTCAAAAAATGAGATGGTAACAGCAATAAACACAGTAAGAATGGAAAAATACTTAGATGAAAATGTAACACAAATAGATTTTAAAATAAAAAGAAATTGTTTAAATGAAGATAAATACTATATAACAATATCTGTATGTGATGAAAAAGTAATGTTCAGCTATGATAAATTTGAATATGCAGAAAGTTTTTCTATAAAGGTACCTAAAAATAGTTTTGGTGCTCCATTGTCAGATGGAATTTATGTTCCTGAATATGAAGTAATAGAAAAATAGGAGGAAATGGTTTGAAAAATGTATTGATTACCAATTTTGGAATTTCGAAATACTCAGGTTCCGAAATAAATGCAATAACAATTGCCAAAAGAATGAAAGAATTAGGATATAAAGTGTATGTAGCAGCATTAAATTTTTCAGCCCCTTTATATAATGAATCCAAAGAATATATAGACGTTTGTATTAATTTAAAAAAGGATGAATTTAATTTTGAAGAAATTGAGTTTGATTTAATATGGGCACATCATTTTTTTCTATTAGATTGGTTAATTTTTGATAAAAAGGTAAAAGTTAAAAAAGTAATATATAGTAGTTTATCAGGAAAAGAATATTTTGAAGCTGCTCCTATATATGGAAATTCACTTAATTTGATATTGGCAAATTCACCAGAAACACAAGCATATTTACAAGAAGAAGGATTAAAAAGTGTGCAATTATTGGAAAATTATTCATTTGAAGAATATTTTAATAGAGATATAGAGATAAACAAATTAAGAAAAATAGCTGTTGTATCAAATCATGTACCAGAAGAAGTAAAAATAGCACTAAACCTTCTAAAAGAAAAGGGATATGAAGTAGAAATTTATGGTGAAGAAGGGAAACAAGAACTAATAACTGATAAAGTATTAGAAAACTATGATGTAATTATTACTATTGGAAAAACTGTTCAATATTGTATGTCTTTAAAAATTCCAGTTTATGTATATGATAGATTTGGCGGAGCTGGATATCTAAAAATGGATAATATGGAACAAAATAGAAAACATAACTTCTCTGGAAGAAGTTATGAAAAAAAGTCAGAAGAAGAATTAGTAAATGATATAATTAATGATTTTCCAAATGCTATTAAAGATTTAGAACAAATAAAACAATATGCTTATAAGAACTTTTGCTTTGAAAAAAATGTAGATAAATTAATAGAACAAATAGAAAAAATGGAACCAGTAGACTTAAGGCAAATAAGAGAAGAAAATAAGCAATATTCTAGAAATTTATTAGCTAGCAAAAATTTAGTTATTTATATGGAAGCTATAAAAGAAAAAGAAAAAGACCAAGTAGCTCATGAATATGTAGAAAGTTGTAAACAAAAAGATGACACTATTAATAAATATGATAAAGAACTTACAGAACTCACAGAAAGATACTTACGATTAGAAAAAGAACTAGAATTTATAAATAATAGTAAAATTGGAAAAGTAGCAAAAAAGATTATAAAAATAGTAAGGAGAACTAAATAATATGAAAAAATGTGATATTATTATACCAATTTATAATTCGCCACAATGGTTAAAAATGTGTGTATATTCATTATTTAAAAATACACCTGATGAATATATAGGAAAAGTTATTTTAATGAATGATAATTCAGATGAATTAACTTGTAATTGTATTGAGAATTTAAAAAGAAAATATCCAGAAAAAATTGAAGTTTATAAAAATGAAACAAATTTAGGATTTATAAAAAATGTAAATAAAGGATTTGATAAAACAGACGCAAATTATGTTCTTTTGTTAAATACAGATTGCATGTTATCAAAAAATACTATTTCAAAGTTAATTGACCATGTAGAAAAAAATCCTAAAATAGGTTTAATATGTCCAATATCAAGTAATGCAGCTAATATCTCATTAGATATGTTTGATGGTTATAGTTTTATGCAAATGGATGAATTATTATATTCAAATTTTAAAGGAATGTGCTTTGATGCTTGTACAGTTGTTGGAAACTGTTTATTAATTACAAGAGAATGTATTGATAAAGTAGGGTATCTAGATGAAATTTATGGAATGGGTTATGGTGATGAGACAGATTATCAATTTAAAGCTCATTCAAAAGGATTTGAAGCAAAGGTTGCAATAGATACTTATGTATTTCATAAATCAGAAGTCTCTTTTGGGACAAGTAAAGAAAAACAAGAAAGAGTAAATTATAATAGGAAAATATTTTTTGACAGATGGGGAAATGAATATAAGGAAAAAATGAAAATATACGAAAAGAATGACCCAATAGAGTATATACGTAAAAATTTAAAAAGACCAAAAGAAATAGAACCACAAGTTGCATTCTTTTTACCAGATATACATCAAAAAGCAGGTGGAGTTCATATTGTTGTAGATATAGTAAACTATTTAAATATAAATGGTATATATGCTACTATATTAACAGAAAAAGTATATGATTATCAAGAAGTAATGTTATTTGCACCAATTAAAATGAAATATATTAATTCTGTTAAACCAAAATCAATTGTAGGAACAGTATATCCAAGTATGTTCTTCTGTGATACTATTGGAAAACATTATAATATACCAGTTATTAACTTTATGCAAGGATATGAAGTATGTTTTGAAAATGGTAGACCTTATGAATGGGCAGAACTTGCATATAGAAATAGTCAAAATATATTAGCTATTTCAAACTTTTTAAAAGAAAAATGTGAAAAGAACTTCAGTAAAGAAGCTACTGTAATACAAAACGGAATTAATATAGATTTATCATATAATAATAAAATAACAACAAATGAAATAAAGAAGATTACAATAATATTTAGAAATAATTATGCAAAAGGAGACTTTATTTTAACAGAAATTCTAAAACAACTAACATTAAAAGAATATAAATTAGAAATTAATGTTGTTTGTATGATAGATATGATGTTACCAATTAATAATAATAGTAATGTAAAAATAAATGTTATAAAAGGACCATTATCTAGACTAAAAATAACAGAACTTTTAAATCAATCTGATATTTATATAGATACTTCATTAATGGAAGGATTCGGACTAACAGCATTAGAAGCAATGGCTACAGGAACAGTTCCAATTGTTTCAGAATCATTTGGAGTTGATGAATATGCAAAAGACAAAGAAAACTGTTTTATTATTAAGGAAATTAATAATGCCGATAGGTATGTAGAAAAGATTGATGAATTAATTGCTAATGAAGACCTATTAATAGAAATGAAAAAGCAAGCACAAAATACAGCGTTAGAATTTGACTTAGACAAAAAAGTTGATGAATATATAAATTATTTTAAAAATGTAAAAATAAAAAATGTGGATTTAACACCAATAGAACAAGAAAAAATAAAGAGATGGGAAGTTTCTGAAAGTGCTATATTTAGCAAAAACGGACAAGAAACAATAGTTACAAAAAATCCTTATGTAAGTTCAAAAAGAAAAATATATATTAAATTTTTAGGCTTATTTCCAAAGGGATTAAAAACAAAAATAAAAAATATATTAAGAAAATTAATAGATGAATAATATTATGTTTTAATAAAAGAGGAAGGGAAAATGAAAAAGGAAAATAAAAAATTATACATTATTTTAATAATATTTATACTAATGATAATATTTTTTAGATATGCACCAATAATAACGTTTGATTCATCACATTATTTATGGTTAGAAAATATGCTAAGTCCTAATGATTCATTTGGTAATTGGGATGTAGGACGTGGACTTATATTTCCACTTATTATACTTTGTTCAAATGCAATTTTTGGACACAACTCTTATGGAATATTAATGCTAATGTTTATATTCTATATAACAATGCTAACATTTACTTATTTAATAATAAAAAAAGCAAATGAAAATGTAAATATTCTTAATACAAAAAATAAAAAAATATTATTAGGAATTTTAGCAACAATATTAATAATTTTTAATCCAATAGTATTTGGATATTATCATACACTATTAACAGAATTTGTAGCTATAACTTCCTCTGTTGCTATGTGTTATTTTGCTTGGAAATGGATAGATTTAGATTTTGGAAAAAGCAAAATAAAATATATTATATATACAATTATGTTTGCAATTATTACTGTATTTTTATGGCATCTAAAACAACCTTATGTAACCGCAGTATTATTTCCAGTAATAACCGCTTCTATTATATCTATTTGCAGAAATTTTAACTGGAAAAATATTTTACAAAGAATAATAACATTAATAGTATGTGTAATATGTTTAATATGTAGTTTAAAACTTTGGAATGTATTACTAGAAATTGGAAAAGTTGATACTTCTAAAAACACTGAAACTATTGGATTTGTTACAAAAGGAATAGTAAATGGAGTATCACAATTAGAAGAAGTTTCAAGAAAAGAAAATACAGATTTAGCAAACATAGATAATTATAAAATTAGTAATAAGGATAAAGAAAAAATAGAAAAAATAATAAAAGGCGAATCAGAATATAAAAACTTTATTTTATATAATAATAAAAATGAAAAAGCTAAAGACATAGTAATTTTTTTAAAAAATAATCAAATAACTATTTCTAATTCAATAGGATTTTTGACTAAAACTTTATTTACTACACCAACAACAGTAATAAAAAGTTATATTAATAATTATTTATGTACAATAAATGTATTTAATATAGAATTTGAAGTAGCAGATCCTAAGGTAACAACTGATTTTACATTGTTTGGAACTACTGAACATAGAGATATAGCATTTAGAATATATGATACAGAATTGTCAAATGTTTTTGATACAAAATATCAATTACTTGCAGATGAATATGCAGATGAAGTTGAGCCAATTAGAATAGTAAATATATTAATGAACACATCAAAAAATATTATTGTATTAATTACAAAAATTGCATTTTTAATATTACCAATAATATTACTTGTAGTTATAATATTAAGCATAAAAAATAGAAAAAAAATGTCTAATAATATAAAAAACAACTTAAATATTATTATAATATTACTATCATATAGTCTGTTCCATATATTATCACACTCAACACTTGGAGCATTTATAGATAGATATACTGTACCAGCAATGGTAACAATGTTTATTGCTTATATATTAATATTTTTTCAATGTAAAAATAAAAAATAAATAAATGATTGGAGCAAATAATGGAAATTATATATATAATAACTGTTTTATTGTTATTAATTTCAACAATGTTAATAAGAAAAAATAATGAAAAACAAAATATATTGTTTAGAGGAATATTAACTATTGTATTATTTTCAACTTACAATATATTATTAGCACTTATATTTTCAGCAATAAAACTTCCTAGTAATTTGATGGTATTATCTATTGCAAATGTAATTATAACTATAATAAATACTTTAATATTACTTATAAAACAAGAAGTACAAAAATATTTTATAAAAGTTCAAGATGTTATTTTTATGATAATTTTATTTGTATTAGTCATAGGAATAGCTTATAAACAATTTGCATTTCCATTTGATATAAAATATGAATCAACAGATTCAGCAATGCACTTTTTAGCAGCAAAGAATTTTTATAATAATAAAATACTAGATGGCGGTATACCAGCTGCTTCTGTAAATACAGCAATATTATTTGATATATGTGATTCTATAATATCAGAACAAAACTTTTATAATATATTTATAGTATTTGATATAAGTTTATTATATTTAATAGGAGCAATATTCTATTTAGGAATAACAAATAAAACAAAAAGCAAAATGAAATCAATTTTTGCAATGATATTTACAATATTATTTATATGTGCTTATCCATTAAACAGTATTATTTTTGGATTTTCATATTTAACAGTAGCAATATTATATATTACTACATTAATAGTAATGGCTGTTAATATAAAAGATACAGAACAAAAACAATTACCATTATGTATAGAGATGTTTTTAATAGTTTTGGGAATATTTTTTGCATATTACTTTTTTGTACCAGTAGTATACACAGCTCTTGGTCTATATATTTTATTTGATATGATTAAAAATAAAAAAAGCAAAAATATATTTTCAATTTTTACAATAAAAAATATTGTGAAAGTATTAACTATACTTGTATTACCAACTATAATAGGATTTGGATATTTTGTATTACCAAGTTTAATGTCTACTGGAAAAACAACTGTAGGACATATAAGTACAGAAGGATATATATACAGAGATTTATATTCTAATTTTATATTATTTGCGCCATTAGCAATTTATTATATTTTATATAATATTAAAAATAAGAAAAATAATTTTTCAACAATATTAATGATAATATCAAGTTTGTTTACAGCATTTTTATTAATAATGGGGTTAAAAGGTAAAGTTTCATCCTACTACTATTTTAAAATGTATTTCTTATTATGGATAGTAGTTTTATATATGAATATAAAAGCTATAAATATATTTATAAAGAAAAAAGAAACAATACTTCCACTTTCAATAACTGGCTTAATTTTAGGATTGTTGGTAATAGCATATAGAGGATATGATTATCAAATAACAGCAAAAAATGAATTCTTCAATCCTACAAACAATATAAACTCTTATGTAAATATATATATGTATAATAGAAATACAATAAAAACAGGAAAAATAACATATACAAATACACAATTAGATGCAATAAAATATTTGCTAAGTATTTCAGAAAATAATGTACAAATTCAAGGAGGAAGTAATAGACAAAACTATTGGGCAAATGCTGCTTGGCGTTTAACAGACTCACAAGATGTTAAAGTACTTGCAAAAGTAGAAGAACTAGATATACAAAAATGGCTACGAAATAATAACAAAAAATACCTAATTTATTTTGATACTACAAAAGACATACAAAGACAAACAAACAAATATAAAACAATATATGAAACACAAGATGTAATTATATTAGAAAAAATAATATAAAAGGGGATAAGTTATGGACAAGATAGCAGTTTTAATACCATGTTATAACGAAGAAAAAACAATTAAAAAAGTAGTAGAAGACTTTAAAAGAGAATTACCAGAAGCAAAAATTTATGTATATGATAACAACTCAGAAGATAATACAGCTGAAATTGCAAAAAAAGCTGGAGCAATAGTAAAATGTGAAACAAGACAGGGCAAAGGAAATGTTATAAGAACTATGTTTCGTGAAATTGATGCACAAAGTTATATAATGGTAGATGGAGATGACACATATCCAGCAGAAAACGCCAAAGAAATGGTTGATTATGTACTTAATGAAAATGTGGACATGGTAATTGGAGATAGACTTTCTTCAACATATTTTAAAGAAAATAAAAGAATGTTTCATGGTTTTGGAAATAAATTAACAAGAGTTTTAATAAATACAATATATAACAGCAATATTCGTGATGTTATGACAGGTTATAGAGCTTTTAGTTATAGATTTGTAAAAACATTCCCTGTATTATCTAAAGGATTTGAACTAGAAAACGAAATGACAATTCATGCATTAGATAAAAATTTAAAAATAAAAAATGCAATTGTTGAATATAGAGATAGACCAGAAGGAAGTGAATCAAAATTAAATACAGTTTCTGATGGTGTAAAAGTTATAAAAACAATATTTAGTTTATATAAAAATTATAAGCCATTAGCTTTTTTCTCAATTGTTGCAATAATTTTATTAATAATAGGTTTAGCATTTTTTATACCAATACTAATGCAATATTTAAAATCAGGAGAAGTAAGAGTTCCAACATTACTTGTAAGTGGATTATTTTTAATTTGTGCAGTTCAATCTTTCTTTTCTGGACTAATACTTGACAATATTATAAATACAGCTAAGCAAAACTTTGAGATGAAATTAATTGATTGTGAGTATAGATTAAAAAAGGAGAACTAAAAAGTGAGTATTAAAGTATCAATAGTTGTACCTGTATATAATGCAGAAAAATTTTTAAATAAATGTTTAGAACCATTAGCAAATCAAACTTTAGAAGATATAGAAATTATATGTGTAGATGATGGTTCTAAAGATAATTCTGGAAAAATAATAGATGAATATGCTAAAAAATACCCTAATAAATTTAAAATATATCATAAAGAAAATGGTGGAGAATGGTCAGCACGTACTTTTGGACTAAAAAAGGCAACAGGCGAATATGTAGGCTTTATTGATAATGATGACATACCTGAAATAACTTGGGCTGAAAAACTATATGAAGCTGCAAAAAAGAATGATGCAGATATTGCGTTTTGTGCTTATGATAGAATTGATTTAGACACAGGAAAAGTAGTTGCAACAGAAATGACACAATATGGCACTATGAATAAAGAAGTTGACTTTAATGATGATTTTATAGTATATGCAAATCCATCATTATGGAACAAAATTTATAAATTAGAAAAAGTAAAAAACTTAGAATTTTTACCTTTTAGAGGATGTAATGATACACTATTTTTAATACATTCGTATATGTTAGGAGTAAAAAAACTGACCTTTATACCTGATGTTTTATATCATTATTCTTTACGTTCAAGTTCACAAATACATAATATGAACATTGAAGATATTAATAATCTAAAAAAATATCTTTTAGTAACTAAAGAAAATGCTATAAAATATGGGATTTATGACGAATTTAAATATTGTTTAGATGTAATGGCATTTTTACATTTAGGAATATCATGGATGTATATGGTTTCTTATGATAAGAGTGTTAATATGAGAAAATTAATGAAAGAAGTTACAGAGTATTTAGATAAAAATTTTCCAACATGGAGAAAAAGCAAATTCTTTAAAATTCCACATTGTTTTCCAAAAGGAATTAAGTTTATTGCAATATGGGGAGTTCATTTATTATACAAAATGAGAATTCCTACAATATATGTTTGGAGTTATAGATTTCTTGTAGATAAATTACATATTGATATTAAATGGTAAAAATAGGAGGCATATAATGGAAGAAAAAAAAGTAGCAATACTAATGTCTACTTACAATGGAGAAAAATACATAAAATCACAATTAGAAAGTATATTAAATCAAACTTATAAAAATATAGAAATATATATAAGAGATGATGGTTCTAAAGATAAAACAATTGTTATTCTTGAAGAATATGAAAAACAAGGAAAAATAAAATTAATAAAAGGAAAAAACTTAGGTTTTATAAAGAGTTTTAGAGAATTACTTAATATATGTGATAAAGCTGATTACTATTCATATTGTGACCAAGATGATATTTGGATGGAAGATAAAATTGAAAAAGCAGTTAAATTACTAAATAAAGAAAAAGAAATCAATAATATACCAATTTTATATGCATCAAATTATGATTATTATGATGGAGATATGAAATTTATAAAGCATACAGGATTTGAAAATAAAGGTCCAAGTTTTGCAAAATCATTAGTAGAATGTATTGCACCAGGAATGACAATGGTAATTAATCAAATAGCTAAAGATAGTATATATGAAAGTATGGAAAAAGACTGTTTATTACATGATTGGTGGACTTATGAAGTATGTGCTGGGATTGGAAAAGTTATTTATGACGGAAATGAAATTACAGTAAAATATAGAAGACATACAAATAATGTAACAACAGTAGAAACAACATTTATTAAAAAATTTATTTGGAGAGTAAAAACATTTATTTTTAGTGACCATTGGAAAAAACTAAAAAAACAATTAATTGCTTATGAAGATATATTTTATAATAGTTTAAGTAAAAAGAATCAAAAATTATTAAAACTATTTACTAAAAAAATGACTATTTTTACACAAATAGAAAAAATATTTTATCCAGTAAGATTTAAAGATAAAATAACTCATGAATTTATGATAAGATGTATGTTTGTATTATGGAGGATATAAAAATGGAACAAAAGAAAGTAGCAATACTAATGTCTACTTATAATGGAGAGAAATATGTAGAAACACAGCTAAATAGTATATTAAATCAAACTTATAAAAATATAGAAATATATGTAAGAGATGATGGTTCTAAAGATAATACACCACAAATACTAAAAAAATATTCAGATAGCAAAAAAATAAATTTTATTCAAGGAGAAAATAAAGGATTTATAAAAAGTTTTTTAGAGTTATTAACATACTGTGATAATGCTGAATATTATGCATTTTCTGACCAAGATGATGAATGGTTTGAAGATAAAATAGAAAGAGCAGTAAAACAAATAGAAGAAAAAAACTCTGACAAACCAGTATTATATTTTGCAAATTATGATTATTATGATACAAATATGAATTTTATTAAACATTCAAAAAACCATAAAAATGGACCATCTTTTAGAAACTCTATTGTTGATTGCATTTCTTTAGGCATCAATTCTATATTAAATAGAAAAGCACGAGATTTAATTATAAAAAATATACCAGAAAATAGTTGTGGGCACGATTGGTGGTCTTATATGGTTTGTAGTGGAATGGGCGATGTTATATATGATAAATCATATACACTAAAATACAGAAGACATAATTCAAATGTAAGTGCTGATGCCACAAATTTTATTAAATTTCAAATATGGAGAATAAAAAAATTCTTTATTAATAATTACTTTAATAATGTCAAACAACAAGCTATAGAATATGAAAAATTATATAAAGATAAATTATCTAAAAAAGACCAAAAAGTTTTAAATTTATTTACAAGTAAAAACTATAATGTAAGAAAACAATTAACAAAAGTATTTTATCCAAAAATGTTTAGACAAAAAATGATAGATGAAATAATGCTAAGGTTTATATTTTTAATAGGAAAATTATAGAGGAGAAATAATGGAAAAGGATAAACAATTTAGGAAGAACTTTATATGGAATTTACTAGGAACAGGTTTTAATAGTTTTAATTCGTTATTTTTTATGATAATAGTAACTAGAATAAATGGTGTTAATGATGCAGGAGTATTTACAATTGCTTTTGCAACTGCAACTATTTTATATTTTATAGGAGTTTATTCAGGTAGAATATATCAAGTAACAGAACCTAATAAAGCAATTACAAATAAAGAATATATAGTAAATAGGATAATAACTACATTATGTATGTTAATATTTTTAACAATTTATTTATTAATAAGACAGTATGATACGTCAAAGACAACAGTATTTATTTTATTAGTTATTTATAAAGCTTTAGAATCTATTAGTGATGTACTTTATGGAATATTACAGAAAAATGAAAAATTAGAAATAGTAGGAAAATCATTGCTTGTAAAATCTATATTATCTATAATCTGCTTTGCAATAGTTGACCTCTTTACAAAAAATATGATTTTATCTATTAACTCAATGATATTTATTAATATTATAATTATATTATTTTATGACATTTTAAAATCAAAACAATATATTAATTTTAAAGATAAAGTAAATATATCAAATATATTTAAAATATTGAAAGGTGGATTTTTTACTTTTGCAATAGCTTTTTTAGGAATGTATGTATTAAATGCTCCTAAATACTCAATAGATATATATTTAGAAAATAATTATCAAACAATATTTGGAATAATTATAATGCCAGCAACTGTTATAGGATTAATTGCACAATTTTTAGTAAATCCTTACTTAAATCAAATTATGAGTTATTGTGAAAAAAAGGATTTAAAAAGTTTAAACAAAATTGTTCTTAAATTAATATTAATGATATTTGTAGTTGGATTAATTTCAACAATATTAGCTTATCTTTTAGGTACACAAATATTAGGATTGGTTTATGGAATAGGTTTAAGTCCTTACAAAATGGGACTTGCTATTATTATTATTTCGGCTACATTATATACAATAGGAACTATATATTCTTCAGTATTAACCACTGTTAGAAAAACATTTCCACAATTTATTATTTATGGAATAATTTCTATTTTTGCTTTTATAATTTCAAATATTGGAACTAAAATATGGGCATTAGATGGAGCTATAATTGCATATTTAATGATTATGTCATTACAATTTTTAATGTATTTTGTATATTATAAAACTAATTTAAAGCGAATTTTGTCTAATTGTAATGATTTGGAAAAGAAAAACTATTGACTATTGATAAATAAAAATATACAATTATATTGATGATTATTTAAGGAGGAATAAAAATGCGTAGATGTTTATCAAGTATTATAATTATTACATTGTTGTTTAATGTTTTAGCTAATTTGATTTATTCTGTTAAAGCAGAACTTTTAGAAGAAGATAATGGAATAGTAGAAAATATAACAGATAATATAGTAGATGATAATACAGCTGCTGATAATAATATAGCTGATAATACAACTGATGATGATAAAGATGACAATGAAGTTATAGGTGATGATTCAATAATTGATGATGAGGATATTGAAGATAATGAAGAAGAGGAAAATAATATTCCAGATGAAATTATTGAAGATGAAATATTTGAAGAAAATGAAATAACGGCTATTGCTGATGAAAGTCCAGAATTTGGCGTAGAATATAGAACACATGTACAAAATGAAGGTTGGCAAGCATGGAAGCAAAATGGACAAATGTCAGGAACAGAAGGTAAAAGCTATAGATTAGAAGGTATTAATATTAAATTAAAAAACAATTCTTCAGATATAAAAATTAAATATCAAGTACATGTACAAAATGAAGGTTGGCAAACATGGAAAACAGATGGAGAAATGGCAGGAACAGAAGGTAAAAGCTATAGATTAGAAGGTATTAAAATAGAATTAGAAAATACTGAAGAATATTCAATAATGTATAGAGTACATGTACAAAATGTAGGATGGCAAGCATGGAAAACAGATGGAGAAATGGCAGGAACAGAAGGTATGTCATTAAGACTTGAAGGTATTGAAATTAAAATTGTTCCAAAAATTAAAAAGGCATTAATTTTTATTGATTCACCTGTAAATGGCTCTGTACATTATAATCCACAAACAATTACAGTAAGTGGTTGGAAAATGGCAAATGTATCAAATACTAAAATGAAAATATATATTGATGATAGTTCTACTCCTTTAGAAGATAGCTTAATTACATATAGAGAAAGAAATGATGTTATAGCAAGTATTAAAATAGGAACAGCAAAACAAAACCCAAAACCAGGTTTTAGTGTTTCACTAGATTCAATTAATATGTCAGAAGGAACACATACAATAAAAATTGTAGTATATACAAGTAATGATGAAAAATTACAAGAAGCAACTTCAAAAGTAACAATTGACCGAAAATTACATGTACAATATCGTTCACATGTACAAAATGTTGGATGGCAAGGTTATGCTTTAGATGGAAATTTATCTGGTACAACTTATAGAAATTTAAGAGTAGAAGCAATGAACATTGATTTAATCAATGCTCCCGAAAATGCTAAAATAAAATATAGAACACAAATACAAAATATAGGATGGCAATCATGGAAAGAAAATGGACAACTTACTGGAACAGAAGGACAAGGACTAAGAATAGAAGCATTACAAATAAAACTAGAAAATTTAGAGCAATATACTGTTGAATATAGAGTTCATGTTGAAGGCATTGGCTGGACAGGATGGTATATGGATGGAGAAACAGCAGGTACAGTAGGACAATCAAGAAGGATAGAAGCAATACAAATACGTTTAGTTCCATTTTATAAAAGAATGTATAAAGGAATAGATGTTAGTCAATTTAATGGAGATATAAACTGGGCATTAGTAAAAAGAAGTGGCGTAGAGTTTGCAATGATTAGAATTGGTTATAGAGGATATGGGCAAGCAGGTAACTTCCGTCTTGATAGTAAGTTTCTAGAAAATATAACAGGAGCTAAGCAAGCAGGAATTCCAGTAGGAGTTTATTTTGTAACACAAGCAATAACAGATATAGAGGCAGTAGAAGAAGCAAATTGGGTAGTTGGACATCTTAGAGACAACAATATAACACTAGATTATCCAATTGCACTTGACATAGAAGCGCCAGGAAAAGAAAATCCAAATGATGTTGGTAGAGCAGAACATTTAGATGTATGGACACGTTCATATTTAGCACAGCAATTTTGTATAACAATCCAAAATAAAGGTTATATACCTATGATATATACAAATGTCAATTGGGCTAATAATAAGCTAAATATGTCTATGTTAGCAAATTATGATACATGGATTGCTAGTTACAGAAATGTAGCATTAGGACCAGGATATGATAGAAGTTATGCAATGTGGCAATATACAAGTTCAGGTACAGTTAATGGAATATATAATAAAGTAGATTTAAATTATTGTTACAAAAAATATTAAATAAAGGGAATAAAAAATGGAAAAAATTAAAGAGTTATATAATAAGTACAAAGAAATAATCAATTATCTAATATTCGGAGTATTAACAACATTAGTATCTTTAATAGTATATTATGCATCAGTATTTACATTTTTAGACCCAAAAAATGCAGTACAACTACAAATAGCAAATATATTAAAACATATTGCTGGTATTACCTTTGCTTATTTTACAAATAGAAAATATGTATTTGAAAGCACAGAAAAAAATAAAATAAAAGAAGCAATAGACTTTGCAATTGCAAGAATTGCAACTATTATAATCGATATGTTTATTATGTGGTTAGGAGTAACTATTCTACATTTTAATGATAAAATAATTGTGTTGATTGCACAAGTTATTGTAATTGTTTCTAATTATATATTTAGCAAAATATTTGTATTTAAAAAGAAAAAATAAAAAAATGGGGAAATGGTACTAGCCATTTTTTCCCGTTTTTAAAGAAAGGAAAAATAAAATGAAGAAGAAAAAAGTAACATTAGTTATACCAATGTATTACGAAGAAAAAGTTGCTGAAGAATGTTACAAAAGAGTAAAAGAAAATTTAGTAAAGTTAGAAAATTACGAACATGAAATTATATTTGTAAATGATGGAAGTACAGACAAAACATTAGAGATATTAGAAGGAATAGCAAAAAAAGATAAAAATGTAAAAGTACTATCATTTTCAAGAAACTTTGGACATCAAGCAGCAGTAACAGCTGGACTTCAATATGTAACAGGAGATGCAATTGTAATAATGGATGCAGACCTTCAAGACCCACCAGAATTGATACCAGATATGTTAAAGCTATGGGAAGATGGAAATGAAGTAATCTATGGAAAAAGAAAATCAAGAAAAGGTGAAAGTGCATTTAAACTATTAACTGCAAAAATGTTTTACAAAACACTAAATGCATTATCAGATGTAGAAATTCCAAGAGACACAGGAGATTTCCGTTTAGTAGATAGAAAAGTTGTAGACACTGTTAATTCATTACCAGAACATAATAAATTTTTAAGAGGACTATTTAGTTGGGTTGGATACAAACAAGCAGCATTTGAATATGAAAGAAAAGAAAGATTTGCAGGAGAAACAAAATATCCTTTGAAGAAAATGCTTAAACTAGCTTCAGACGGAATTATTAGTTTTTCTACAAAACCATTAAAAATAGTTGGTGCATTAGGAATGATTTCAATTATAGTATCAATTCTATTATTAATATATACACTTATTTCTTTTGCGTTTAAGTTAAATAATTTATCAGCAGGATGGACATCAATTATGGTTGCTATTACATTTTTTGCTGGTATACAATTAATGTCTATTTGGATTATAGCTGAATATGTAGGAAGAATTTATGATGAAACAAAACAAAGACCACAATATATTATTGATAAAAAAATAAATATATCTGGAGGTAAAAAAGATGAATAACCTAAAAAAAGATATAGAGTATTTTATAAAAAATATATATTATATAATACCAGTAATATTAACAGCAATATTAAGCTTTGGTTTTGTTATAACACATTATTCAGTAAATATAGACACTCTTTCTTATGATAGGTATTGTAGACAAGGAGAATTTTTAGCACAAAGTAGATTTGGACCAGTACTATTAGACAAAATATTTCATGTAATTGAGTTTAATCCTTTTTTTGTAGAATTTATTGCAGTAACTTTTTTAATTGTTGCTACAATTGTTTTTTGCATTTTATTTAAAAAGGTCACAAATAGTAAACTAAAAATGATAACATATACGATATTTGCATGTTTATTTTTATCCTATCCATTAATTAATGAAATATTTGTGTATACTCCTGCTAGTATCATTATAGGATTGGGTTATTTTGGAATAGCAGTATCTTTGAATTTTATGTATAAATATTTATTAGAAGGTAAAATTAAATATGCTATATATACAACTATCATTTTAACATTAATACTTGCATCATATGAATCTTTTGCATCAGTGTATTTATGCGGATTTTGCATCATGTTGATTTTAGATTGTATTTTTAATGAAAAAAATATAAAATTTAAACAAACAGCAAAGAAAATTATAAAATTGATAATACCAATATTAATAGCAATAATATTAGGAAAAATAATATCAACAATATTAATGAAAATATATAATTTAACTCCAAGTACAAATGCAGCAAAACAAATTATTGATTTAAGTTATGGATTATGGTATGCAATAAAGAAATTAATAAAATCAAATATAGTTTATTATTTACCAAAATTATTATTCTATTTACCTATAACAATTATGGGAATAGCAGTAATTATTAATTTTGTTATGAATATATGTTATTCTATAAAAAGAAAAAATTTAACATTATTTTTATTATTTTTAGGAACAATATTTTCAATAATAGCTTTATCAATTATACAAGGAAGTGCAACGCCATGTAGAGCATGCCAAGTATATGCATTATTTATTGCTTTCACTTTTATGCTTTTATTACAAAGTATTTTACAATTAAATTTTTCAAAAATATTTAAGAATATAGCAATTGTGCTTATGTTTGTTTTAGTATTTTTTCAAGCTAAAAACTTACATAAATGGTTCTTTTTAAATTATTTAAGATATCAAGAAGAAAAAATAGCAATTACAACAATAGCAAATGATATCCAAATTAAGTGTGATAC
This sequence comes from uncultured Clostridium sp., assembly GCA_948441945.1. GTDB lineage: Bacteria > Bacillota > Clostridia > TANB77 > CAG-508 > CAG-269. The sequence goes on from CAOJQV010000001.1 coordinate 19,838, forward strand.
TAGTAAACCAGTAGTATTTGTTGGGAATTATTATATTCCACAATATATTTATAATAAAGTATGTATGAATAAAGAAGATTTTAGATATAAGGTAGCTGAAAAGATAATTTCAAAAATATCAAATGATAAATTAATGAAAATTAGCCCTAAAATAGTACAAACAAATATAAATTCTTATATAAATTGGGGAATGATTTCTTTTGAAGGACAAGGTATAGAGTTATTAAAATGGCTAGAAATGTTAGGATATAATTTCAAACCAGGAGATATGGAAATGAATGCTAAAGCTAAAGCATTAGCTGAACAGCTACCAAAATTTCCTAAAGAAGGTTATATACTTGAAACAGAAGATTTTATAATAGTGAATATGCAATGAGATAAATGTATAGGTGCCTGACCCTTTTGTATCAAAAAAAGTACAAGAAATACTTGTACTTTTTTATATTTAATGATATGATATTAACGAATTTTGATGAAAGAGGGCAAATGAGTATGAAAATATTAATAACAGGTGCAAATGGAATGCTTGCAAAAGAAGTAAGAGAAAAATTTTCAGAAGGAAACGAAATTATACTTACAGATGTTGCAGAATTAGATATTACAAATGAAAAAGGTGTTTATGATTTTATAACAAAATTAAAACCAGAATATATAATAAATTGTGCAGCATTTACAGCAGTTGATAAAGCAGAAGAATGTTATGAATTAGCTGATAAAATAAATGGTGATGGTCCAACTAATTTAGCAAAAGCTGCAAAATCTGTTGGAGCAAAATTAGTACATATTTCTACAGATTATGTTTTTGGTGGAGATTTAGATATTTCAAAAGATTATAAAGAAGAAGATAGTAAAACACCAGTAACAGTGTATGGAAAAACAAAATTACATGGAGAACAAGGCATTGAAAATAATATGGATGAATATTATATCTTTAGAACAGCTTGGCTATACGGAATTGGAGGAAATAACTTTGTAAAAACAATGACAAAACTAGGTAGTACAAGAGATGAAATTAATGTTGTTTCAGACCAGCATGGAAGTCCAACTTATGCTAAAGACTTAACAGAAATAATATATCAAGCCATTGAAAAGAAAATACCTTATGGTGTTTACAATGCAACAAACGAAGGATATACAACATGGTATGACTTTACAAAAGAAATTTTAGATATGCAAAACATTAAATGTAAAGTAAAACCAGTTACAACAGAAGAATATATCGAAATGATGAAAATAACACAAGCAAAAAGACCATTCAACTCTCAAATGTCAAAGCAAAAATTAGCAGAGCAAGGTATTATTGTGCCAGAATGGAAAGATGGATTAAGAAGATATTTAGAGGAGGAGAGAACAATAAATGAAAAATAGAAAAGGAATTATTTTAGCAGGAGGAAGTGGAACAAGATTATACCCACTAACACATGCTATTTCAAAACAAATAATGCCAGTATATGACAAACCAATGATTTATTATCCATTATCAGTTCTAATGGAAGCAGGAATCAGAGAAGTTCTAATAATAACAACTCCAAGAGATTGTGACACATTTATGACATTATTAGGAGATGGTTCACAATGGGGAATGAAATTTGACTATAAAATACAAGCAAAACCAAATGGATTAGCAGAAGCATTTATTATAGGCGAAGACTTTATAGGTAAAGATAATGTAGCAATGATATTAGGAGATAATATGTTTTATGGTTCACACTTACAAGAAATGTTAAAAAGAGCAGATGAAAGAGATGATGAAGCAACAATCTTTGGATATCAAGTAAAAAATCCAGTAGCATATGGTGTAGTTGAAATAGATGAAAAAGGAAAAGCAATCTCAATAGAAGAAAAACCAGAACATCCAAAATCAAATTATGCAGTACCAGGACTATATTTTTATACAAATGATGTAATAGAAATAGCAAAAAATGTTAAACCATCTGCAAGAGGAGAGCTAGAAATCACATCAATAAATGAAGAATATATGAAAAGAAAAAAATTAAATGTAGAAACATTTGGAAGAGGAATGACATGGTTTGATACAGGAACACATGACGCATTACTTGAGACAGCAAGCTTTGTACAAACAATAGAAAAAAGACAAGGTATGCAAGTATGTTGCCCAGAAGAAATAGCTTTCACAAATGGATGGATATCAGCTGAGAGACTATCAAAATTAGCTGATAAATATATGAAAACAGATTATGGAAAATATCTAAAAGAGTTAATAAAATAGCATATTATATATAAGGAGCACAAAATGTTAAAAATTAAGAAGATTTGTAAATCAGATAAGTTTCCAATATATATTTATGTGTTAATAGTAGCAATCGTTCATATTATAATGACAAAACAAGGTGATGACCTTTGGTTTTCAACTTGTTGCGAAAATACTAGTTTTGTGAACTATATTATAAATAGATATCAAACATGGTCTTCAAGAATAATTATAGAAACATCATTTGTTTTGTTTTGTGAATATCTACCTATGTGGGTTTGGAAAATAATTAATATAGCAATGTATTATTTATTATCATATTCAATATCAGAATTATTTATTGAAGAAGATAAAAGAAAATATAATACTATAATGTGCTTATTGCTGATACTTATTCCATTAAATATATTAAAATCTGCAGGATGGATAACAACTATGAATTGTTATTTATGGGTTTCAGCAACAGCTTTATATTCTCTTATATCAATAAAGAAAATATATAAAAATGAAAAAATAACATTTTTTCAAGGAATAACATATATATTGGCGACTATGTATGCAGTAAATCAAGAACAGATGGCAGGAATATTATTTATAATTTATACATTATCCACATTTTATTTTGTAAAAATAAAGAAAATGAAATTTGAAAAAACAAAAATACTACTAATAGATTATATTATTAATATATTATGGTTGATCATAATTTTAACTTGCCCAGGAAATGAGCTTCGTAGCCTATCAGAAGAAAATATATGGTATCCAGGTTTTTCTAATTTATCTATTTTTTATAAATTAGAAATAGGTATTATATCAATGATGGATTACATAATGGAAGGCTTTAAACTTATATTTTTAGTTTTAATAGCACTAATTTCATATAAAACATATAAAGACAATAAAACAAAATTACATAATATTATAGGATTTAGTCCTATTATTTTAACAGTAATCTATATACCAATTGCTATATTTTTTAAAAATATAGATTTAATGCAAAATCATATATTTATAATTTTTAAGTTTATAATTTATTCACTAATTATAATTAGTGTTGGGCTAAGTATGATTACTGTATTTAATAAAGAAAAAGGTATTTTATCATTAATAATATACTTCTGTGGTATAATAAGTAGAATAATAATGGGATTTTCGCCTACAATATATGCGTCAGGAGAAAGAACATCATTTTTTTTATATATGTCAATGGTAATAATAAGTCTTATGATAATAAAAGAATTAAATCAAAAGAAGGAGGAAAAAACAGTGGGAAAATTTAAAAGAATAGATACTTCAATTGAAGGTGTATGCATAGTAGAGCCAACAGTTTTTGGAGATAATAGAGGATACTTCATGGAAACATATAGTAAGCCAGATTTTGAAGAAATTGGACTAAATTATGATTTCGTGCAAGATAATCAGTCAAAATCTAAAAAAGGTGTTTTAAGAGGATTACATTTTCAAAAAGAAAATACACAAGCAAAACTTGTTAGATGTATAAAAGGAGAAGTATTTGATGTAGCAGTAGACTTAAGACCAGGTAGCAAAACTTATGGAAAATGGGAAGGTGTTATTTTAACAGAACAAAATAAAAAAATGTTTATGATACCAAGAGGATTTGCACATGGATTTTTAGTGTTATCAGAAACAGCAGAATTTTTCTACAAATGCGATGATATATATAATCATGAGGCAGAAGGTGGACTTCAGTGGAATGACTTAGATGTTAACATTAAATGGCCAGAAGTTCCAGGAATGACACCAGAAGAATATTTGACATCAGAAAAAGATGAAAAATGGCCATCACTTAAAGAGTTAAAAGAAACAGATTTATTCAAAAATTTAAAATAAAAATGAGAGGAGAAAAAAATGAAAAATAATGTATTAGTAACAGGAGCAGCAGGTTTTATAGGAGCAAACTTTGCAGAATATTTTGTAAATAAACATCCTGACTATAATGTAATAGTATTAGATAAATTAACTTATGCAGGAAATTTAGATAACCTAAAAAAGGTTATGGATAAAATAACATTTGTAAAAGGAGATATTTGTGATTTTGAATTTGTATTAGATTTATTCAAAAAATATGATATAAATGGTGTAATTCACTTCGCAGCAGAATCTCATGTTGACAACAGCATTAAAAATCCATTTGTATTTACACATACAAATGTAATTGGAACACATACACTTTTAGAAGCAGCAAAACAAGTGTGGGGAGAAGGAAGCCCAAACAAATTTGTACATGTTTCAACAGATGAAGTTTATGGCTCATTAAAAGAAGATGGATATTTTACCGAAACATCTCCAATTAAACCAAGTAGCCCATATTCATCATCAAAAGCAAGTTCAGATTTAGTTGCTTTAGCATACAAAGAAACTTATAAAATGAATGTTAATGTAACAAACTGTTCAAACAACTATGGACCATATCAACATAATGAGAAACTAATTCCTCATATGATTAAACTAGCATTAAAAGATGAAAAATTACCAGTTTATGGAGAAGGTTTAAATATTAGAGACTGGTTATATGTTGAAGACCATTGTGAGGCAATTGATTTAGTGTTCCATAAAGGTGTTTCTGGAGAAAGATATAATATTGGTGGGCATAATGAAAGAAGAAATATTCAAATTGTAAAATTAATATTACAAAGATTAGGAAAATCAGAAGACTTAATTGAACATGTTGCAGATAGAAAAGGGCATGATTATAGATATGCAATTGATCCAACTAAAATAAAAAATGAATTAGGTTGGGAGCCAAAAACAAAATTTGAAGATGGTATAGTTAAAACTATTGATTGGTATTTAGAAAATCCTGATTGGCTAAAATAACATATAAAAGAGGGCTCCTATTTTAGGAACCCCTTTTAATGTTCATTTAGGTTAAAATGAACATTTTCAGTATAAAAATACTTGAGTTGTTCATCTTTCCAACTGGTGAAAGTTACAACAAATGAACCAGCCATATAAGACTCATCATAACAAGTATAGATTATCCAAAAAACACTTGTATTTGGTTCATCATTATCTTCTATTTTCCAATTAGAAAGTTGTTTCTTTGTTGTTTCATCAAACAATTTTGGCCATTCTTCTCCAGTATTGGAGTGGTATCTAAGCTCTTGGTATGAATTAGCCTTTATTTGCACATACCGATTATTAGATAGTGTTAAATGTACATAAACATTATCAATGATACCTAACTCCTCGGGAAGTGCTATTGGCAAAGACGTCACAGCATAATCCATATCATAGCCTCCTTTACTTAAAATTGACCTTCAAAGCATAAATACTAAATTTAGTATAACATATTTTATTTTTTTGTCAATTAGTGTCGAGAAATTAATTTATTAAATATAAAAAAAGACAATAAATATATAATAATAAATAAAAATACATTGTAAATTAGATTTATTGTTATATTAACAAAATTAAAATGCAAAATACTAATAGTAAAATATGAAATAAAACTACAAACAAGTGGTATTAAAACCCAATCTATAAAATTAAGTTTTAAATTAGAATATTTAACCATCTGAAAAATACTAATACTAAAATTTAATAATTCACTAATAAAAATAGAAATTATATAACCATTAATTCCTAAAACAGGCAATAAAAAATAAATAAAGCAAGTAGTTATACTTAAATCCAAAACATTACAACACATAACACCAAACTGCTTATTCAAACCTTTTAAAATAGAGTCTATAATATTATCCATGTACATAAAAAATATTAAAGGAGCAAAAACTTTAAAATAAAATCCTGCTTCTATATTATTATAAATAACTAAACCAAGGTCATTTGAAAAAAATAAAAAAATACTACAAATACAAACAGAAAAACTACAAGTAATTTTAAAAATTTTATTACTTATATAATTAATGGCTTTATTATTTTTTTGAGCAACATAAGTAGAAAATTCAGGTATTAAAAGCATACTATAAGAATTAATCAAAACAGTAGGAAATGTAATTACTGGCATTATCATACCATTAATCATACCATATTTAGAAAGTGAGTTACTGCATGATATACCAGACTTTTCTAATCTTGTAGGAATAATCAATTGCTTTAATGTAGAAAGTCCAGAACGAATATAAGATGTAAGTGCTACTGGAAAAGCAATTTTTAATATATTTATCCTTTGGCCAAAAGAACGTACAAAATTTAATCTTTTTACTTTAATATCTAAAACATATAAGATGAAAATTAAAGTAAAAGAACATATTTCAGATATTACATCTGCCAAAATCAATGATATGCAAATTGATTCTACACCCTTTGTTATATTAATTTTTAATAAAATAATAGTCATAAACATTTTAATAATAAATTCAAAAACTTGAGTAATCGCGTTTTTATAAGCTTTTCTAACAGATGTAAAATAACTTGTAATACAAGAAGACATAGCAATAAATGGCAATCCTAGTGCAATATAAAATAAAGGTTTAGAAGAAACCATATTATGTAAGCATTTTTCAGTAATAAAATTAGAAGAAATTAGTATTAAAAAGCCAGCAAAAATACCTAGTAACAAACTAAAAAGTATACAAGTTCTAATTGCTTTAATACCTGATGTTTCTTTATTAACAGCAAACTTTTCAGAAACAATTACAGTAACAGCTATATTAAGACCAGAAGTTGCAACTGTTACAAAAAATAAATAAACAGCCATAACTAAGCTAAATATTCCAACCGCTTCTGAACCAATTTGATTAGATATGTATATATTAAATACAAGAACTGCAAATTTCATTAAAAGAGCAGTACTTGTTAAAATTGTTCCATTTATGAAAAATAATTTACTTTTCTTTCTCAAAATATTCACCTTTTAAAGAATATTAAGTTATAACTCAAATTAGAATTTGTTTGACAAAGAAATTAAATTATGCTAAAATACTTTATTGTATTTTTATGAGCTAAAATAAGGAGGAGAAATAGAAAAAAATGGAAAACGAAGAAAACATATTAGGAACAGAAAAAATCGGAAAATTAATCAAAAAATTCTCAATCCCTTGTATTATATCACTATTAGTAAATTCACTATATAATATAGTTGATCAGATATTTATAGGATGGGGAGTAGGATATCTAGGAAATGGAGCGACAAATGTAGTATTTCCATTAACCATGATATGCTTATCATTTGCATTAATGTTTGGTGATGGAACATCAGCTTATTTAAGTCTAAAATTAGGAGAGAAAAAGAAAGAAGATGCACAAAAAGGTGTAGCTAATGGAATTATTATATCAATAATAATAGCAATTATTTTATGTGTTGTTACTATCAGCTTCTTACCACAATTATTAAATATATTTGGATGTACAGACAACCTAAGAGAATATGCATTAAATTATGGTTATATAATAGCAATTGGATTACCTTTTATGATGATAGGAACTACATTAAATTCAATTATTAGAGCAGATGGAAGTCCTAAATATTCAATGACATCAATGGTCACAGGTGCAATTTTAAATTTAATATTAGACCCTATATTTATATTTGTATTTAAAATGGGAGTACAAGGTGCAGCAATTGCAACTATTGCTAGTCAATTTATTACATTTATTTTAAATATATTATACATTAAAAAATTCAAATCAATAAAATTATCAAAACAAGACTTCAAATTCAAATTTAATATAGTAAAAAAATTATCAGCATTAGGAATTAGTAGCTTTATTACTCAAATGAGCTTTGTATTTGTAATGGCTTGTGAAAATAACCTACTTGGAAAATATGGAGCAGAATCTAAATTTGGAGCAGAAATTCCAATAACAGTACTAGGAATAGTTATGAAAATTAGCCAAATATTAAATAGCATTATTATAGGACTTGCAGCAGGAACACAGCCAATATGGGGATATAACTATGGAGCAGGGAAATTTGACAGAGTAAAACAAACATTAAAAACTGTATTATCTGTAAGTGTAGTTATTAGTACAATTGCATTTATATTATTCCAAACAATTCCAGATAAACTAATCTTGATATTTGGAAATGGAGATAGCAATTATATAGAATTTGCTTGCCTAGGATTTAGAATATATTTAATGTTAGTTATATGTAATGGTATACAAATTCCATCAGGAATCTTCTTCCAAGCTATAGGAAAAAGTATAAAAAGTGCTATACTTTCTTTATCTAGACAAATTCTATTCTTAATACCATCACTTTTTGTATTAGGAAGAATGTTTGGAATTAATGGAGTTTTATTTGCAGGACCGGTTGCAGATACTTTAGCTTTTATAATTGCAGTAATCTTATTAATATTTGAAGTTAAAAATTTGGGAAGAAAATCTAAAAATAGTCAAACATTAGTAGACGATACAAGTTCAGATAATAAATTAAAACAAAAAGTAATCATTACAATATCAAGAGAATATGGCTCTGGAGGTAGATATATAGGAAGATTAATTGCAGATAAACTTGGAATTAAATTTTATGATAAAGAATTTGTAGAAAAATTAGCAGAAGAAACAGGACTTTCTGAAGATTACATAGAAAATAATGAACAAAAAAGAGATACATTAGCATTATTAAATAATGGATATTATTTTGGAATTAATAATAGTGATGAACTATTTTTAAAAGAATCTGAATTAATAAAAGAAGTTGCAAATAAAGAATCTTGTGTTATTATTGGTAGATGTGCTGACTTCATTTTAAAAGATTATAATAATGTATTTAAAGTGTTTGTATATAGCAATATGGAAGATAAAATTAAAAGAGCAACTGAAATTTATAGAATAGATAAACAAAAGGTTCAAAAGGAAATTAAAAAGATTGATAAAGAAAGGGCTAATCATTATAAACATTATACAGAAAATGATTGGCATAACTTTAGTAATTATGATATTTGCATTAATAGTGATACTTTAGGTGTAGAAAAATCAGCTGATTTGATTTGTGAGATAATAAATGAAAAATATTGACTTTTATAGTACTTGCCTTTATAATAAATATGTAAACAAAGTAGACTTTCTTGCATATTGATGTGAGAAAAAATTTCTAAATCAAAAGGAGGGGTTAGCATGAAGAAATTATTAAACAACTTTAAAGAAATCTATAAAGACGGTATCCGGTGGTCGATATTAACACCAGATGATATCTTTCTGTATCACATTGCTTATGTGGCAACAGTGATTACTGAGCTTTGCATTTTGTGGATTTTAAGTTATCCTGGTGCAATAATATGCATGTACCTGATGATAATACATATGTTAAATATGTCTATCATGGGTTATATGGCAGATTTGTGGTATGACAATAAAAAAGGAGACTCCTGTCAGAAGATATTTTTGATTATTGAAATTGTTTTAATAGTATTAGGAGGAATGTTGGTAAATTCATTTTGTATAAGTATATTGTTGATTTATATTCCTGCAATTGTGCCTATGATATTGGAATTTTTTTATGGGTTAATCATATCTTTAATAGACTTGTTTTTAAAGTATTGCTTCAATATTAATGATTTTGCAATTGAAAACAAGTATTATAGCAAGATTTGTGGTACAATTATACATTACATTTTAATATTAACACCTGTAATATTGTCTGTAATGTATTTGCCGATTTCAGTTATTCCTAAAATACTGATATTAATTGCTTTTATCATTTGCATTCCGCTGATTGGCGAAAGCTCAGATTATGGAATGAGTTTAGCAGACTTTTTCAATATATAGTAATGTAAAAACTGACCAGTTAGGATATAGACAAAATTGATTTAGTAGTGTAAAATAAAATAGATGACTATATTATAGTCATCTATTTTTTATAGCATAAAAATGCTAATAGGAGGAAACTATGAAAAAAGAAAGAGAAGCTAAAGAATTTAAAAACATAAAAGAGATAATATACAACTCAGCAAAAGAATATGCAGAAAGAATAGCTTTTATAAAAAAACATCAAGAAGGAAAAAAAGTAGAATATGAAAATATAACATATAAAACGTTTTTAGAACAAATTAATTCATTAGGTACTAAACTATATGAATTAGGATTAAAAAACAAAAGAATAGCTATTGTCGGACGCAATAGATATGAATGGGTTTTAGCACACATAACAAATATGTTGGGTGGAATGATATCAGTTCCATTAGATAAAGATTTACAAATTGAAGAATTAGAAAGTTCATTTGCTAGAAGCAAAGCAGAAGTGGTAGTATTTGATGAAAAATATATAGATAAAATAGAGGAAATAAAAGCAAGAGGAAATACAAACTTACAAGAATATATTTGTATGTCTAAACTAGAAGGATATAAAAATATCTATGACTTATTAGAAGAAGGAAAAGAATTATTAGAAAATGGTAACAAAGAATATATTGAAGCAGAAATTGATAGTTATAAAATGTCAATATTATTATTTACATCAGGAACAACATCAAAATCAAAAGCAGTAATGTTATCACAAAACAATATTGCATCAAATGTATATGCAATGCAAAGGGTAGAAGGGATATATGAAACTGACTCTAATTTAGCTTTTTTACCAATGCATCATATATTTGGCTCAACATGTATTATAATGATGCTGGCATGTGGTGTTAGAACAGCATTTCCAGATGGATTAAGATATGTAGCACAAAACTTAAAAGAATATGAAATTTCAGTATTTGTTGGAGTTCCACTTTTAGTAGAAGCTATTTACAACAAAATTCAAAAAGAAATAGATAAACAAGGAAAAACCAAATTAATAAAAACAGCCATAAAAATAAGTAACTTTTTACTAAAATTACATATTGATATAAGAAGAAAATTATTTAGTAAAGTCATAGAACAACTTGGAGGAAAATTAAGATTTGTAATCTCTGGAGGAGCAGCATTAGACCCTGTTATAGAAAAAGGATTTATAGACTTAGGAATTGAAATGGTTCAAGGGTATGGATTAACAGAAACATCTCCAGTAATAGCATCAGAAAATAGTATTGTTACAAAAATTGGTTCAATAGGTGTACCTATGGGGAATGTAACAGTAGAATTTGTAAACAAAGATGAAAATGGAATTGGAGAACTACGTGTAAAAGGACCAAATGTAATGTTAGGATATTATGAAAATGAAGAAGAAACAAATAATGTTCTAAAAGATGGATGGTTCTACACAGGAGACTTAGGCTATCAAGATAAACAAGGTTTTATATATTTAACAGGAAGACAAAAAAATATGATAGTATTAAAAAATGGTAAAAAAGTATTTCCAGAAGAAATAGAAACTTTAGTAAACAGAATAGATTTAGTAGAAGAATGTATGGTATTTGGATTACCTGATGAAAACGATAAAAACGACCTAAAATTATCTGTTAAAGTAGTATATAATAAAGATGAAGTAAAAGAAAAACATGGAGATATTTCGCAAGAAGAAATTAGGAAGATTATATGGAATAGAATAAAAAATGAAGTTAATACAACAGTTCCAAGATATAAACATATTATGAATATGATTTTAACAGACAAGGAATTAATTAAAACAACAACTAAAAAGGTTAAAAGAAATGAAGAATTAAAAGAGATAATGTCCCAGCACAAGGCATAAGATATCTGTAACTCACTATCGTTCGAACAGCTATCTTAATTAGGGACATTTGTCCCAAAAGGGACGTTTACCTATGGAACATTTTAAAGAGGGATTTAATTTTCCTCTTTGGTTCATTACAAAAGAATATGGAGAAATTCCTAAATTAGATAATGCATCAATAGAAGAAGCTAATAAAAAAGAAAAAGAAAGAGAATTAGCTTACAAAGCTAAATGGGCTGAAGAACATAAAAATAATTCTAATATAGAAACGTCATCTAAAGAAATGTTAAATAATTCTTTAGATGAAACAATAGAATTATCAAGACAGATGGCGGAAGAAAAATCAACAAGACAAAATAATATTATAAAAAAATATTATCCAGAAGAGTATAAGAGAGTAAGTGAAGCTATTAATGAGTATTACAATAACCTTTTAATAATTGATTTAAAAAATTCTCCATTGTTTGAAAGTGAAAAAGAATTATATGATTTAGCATTAAATATTTTAGAAAATGAAAATTTATCAAACGAAGATGAAACTTTATTAAAAGATTTTATACAGGGACAAATGTATAATATAAAAAAAGATAGTATTTTGAAATCTAGAGCAGACAAAATATTAGAGTAAATTTTATTTTAAAGGATAGAAAAATTTGTTTTATTAAAATTTTAGCTATCCTTTATTTTTTACAAAAGTTAGAAATTCATCATATACTAGATAATACTTATGAAAGGAAAAATTATATGAAAAATTTAATAAATAAACATAAAAATATTATAATAGTTTGTATTTTATTTATTATTATCACATTAATAACAACAGTAATATTTATAGAAAAGAAGAAAGAAAATAATGCTAATAATAATGAAGAATTGATTTTTAAAGCAATTGGATATATAGTAAAAGAGAAAAAAGAAAATGGATATGGTAATAATGAAGAAGATTATCAAGTTTTTATAGATTATCATCTTTTAGGCATAGATGAAAAAGATAATGAAAAATATGTTTATATGTGGGTCTTAGTAGAAACATGTTATGTAAAAGATAAAGAGTTAAGAATATCTGAAAGAAGTTCAATGCTACCATATAAATTTACATTAAAAAATAATATTATTATAAATAGTGAAATTCCTAAAGATGGAGGAATGTATGAAGCATCTACAAGAAAAATATTTCCAAAGAAAATTGCAAAAAAAATATTATCTTATAAAGCATCATATAAAAAAGAGAGAGTTAAAGTAGAAGAAGAAATTAAAAAGCATTATTCATATTTACAAGCAAACTAATAAATATTTAAAGAGGGATTTTTTGTCCTAGTCCTGTAATCCCTCTTAATATATTAAAGTAATATAGGTTGAATCTGCTCACCATCAAGAGCGGATTCAATTGTTTTTATGATGTACTCTGAATCAAACACAATAGAACGTGGCTTTGTAATAGGATTATCTTGCCTAAAAGGAACAAAATAATAATTATTTCTATTAAGTAAATGACCTATACTTATTGCGTTTCCACTTAAACCATTATTAGTAGAAGGTGCAATTACAACTGGTAAATTGTTTCTTAAATGAGATTTAACAGCCATAGTAGCGGGTGTATCAATAATATCATAAGCAAGTTTTGACATTGTATTTCCAGAACAAGGAGCAACTACCATTACATCAGTTAATCTCTTTGGACCAATAGGTTCAGCATCTTGTATAGTATGAATAATCTCTTTACCAGTAATCTCTTGAATTTCATTTATAAAATCTTCGGCTTTTCCAAATTTAGTATCTAAGTTATAACTGTTATAAGACATAATAGGAATTACCTCAGAACCCATTTTTATTAATTCTTTCATTTTAGGAATTGTTTTACTAAAAGTACAAAAAGAGCCAGTTAAAACAAATCCTATTTTTTTATCTTTTAAATCCAAATCTTACAATACCTCCTTTCATTCGACATATTATATTATATGTATAAGAATTTTAAAATTTCATAAAATATGGTAGCTATTTTTATTTTATTATGATAAAATCCAATAGTAAATTAAGGAGGGAAAAATGCAAGAAAAATATAATTGGAATTTTAAAGACATCTTTGAAAACGAAGAAAAATTTAACGAAGACAAAAATGAAATAAAAGAATTAATAGAAAAAATAAAAAGTTATCAAGGAAAACTATGTGATAATTCTGACAACTTATACCAATGTTATTCAATATATGAAAGAACTTTAGAGATATTTGAAAAAGTATATGCTTATGGAATGCTTAAATATCATTTAGACATGTCAAATCAAGAAGGAATTAGGATATACAAAGAAGTAGAAGCAATTCGGAACAGAATTTAGTGTCTCAACATCTTTTATTACACCAGAAATTACTTATGCAGAAGAAGAAAAAGTAGAAACATATTTAAAAGAAGATAATAGACTACAAAAATATAGTAGAGATATCAAAGATATTTTAGAAAAGAAAAGATATGTATTAAGCAAAGAAGAAGAAAATTTACTTGCTAATTATTCAGAAGTATTTTCAGCACCAGAAAATACCTTTGATATATTAACAAATGCAGAGTTTAAATTTGGAAATTTGATTAATGAAAATGGGGAAGTGGTTGAACTAACCGACAGTACGTATACTATATATTTAAAAAGTCAAGATATAAATGTAAGAAAACAAGCTTTTAATTTAATGTATAAAAAATATAGTGAATTTATTAACACAATCACAGAAATGTATATAGCAAATGTTAAAGCAAAGTCAACAACAGCTAAATTAAGAAAATATAAATCAAGCCTTGAAAAAGCAGTTATACATGATGATGCAAGTATAAAAGTTTATAATAGTTTAATAGAATCTGTAAACGAAAATATATCAGTTAATCATGAATTCTTGGAACTAAAAAAGAAAATTTTAAATTTACCTGAAATGCATTTATATGATTTATATGTAAATCCATTTGAACAAGAAAAAGATGAAATAACTTTTGAAGAAGCAAAACAGGAAGTTTTAAATGCTTTAAAAATACTTGGAAATCAATACATAAATAAATTAACAGAAGCTTTTGAAAATAGATGGATTGATGTATATGCTAAACCAAACAAAAGAGGTGGAGCATATAGTATGGGAGTATATAATGTTCATCCTTATGTATTATTAAATTTTGTTAATAGTAAACGTGATGTTAGCACAATAGCACATGAACTAGGACATAGTATGCATTCATATTATTCAAATAAAGAACAAAATATAATAGATGCAAATTATACTATTATGGTAGCAGAAGTAGCTTCAACAGTAAATGAAATTTTATTAAGTGATTATCAAATTAAAAATGAAAAAGATGATAAGAAAAAAGCTGAATTATTGTATGAACTACTAGAAATGATACGTGCTACTTTCTTCAGACAGGCAATGTTTGCTGAATTTGAAAAAATAGTACATGAAAAAGTTGAAAAAGGGGAGAGTCTTTCATCAGAAGATTTTAATAAACTTTATTATGAATTAAATAAGAAATATTTTGGTAAAGAAGTTATTATAGATAATCAAATACAATATGAATGGGCAAGAATTCCTCATTTTTATAGTGATTTTTATGTTTACAAATATGCAACTGGAATATCAGCTGCAATAGCAATTGCTACAAAAATTTTAAATAATGAACCTGGATTTGTAGAAAGATATATTGAAATGTTAAAACAAGGTTGTAGTAAAAAATCAATAGACTTATTAAAAATGGTTGATGTAGATTTAGAAAGTAAGTATACTTATGATATTACAATAAACTTTTACAAAAATAAGATAAATGAATTAAAGAAAATAATAGAAAAATAAAAAAACGAACATTTTTTCTAAAAAAGTATTGACAAAGAAAAAATGTTCGTTTATAATTATCTCAGTAAACGAACAAATATACGGAGGTAATTATATGAAAATAGTAAATAAAACAAAATTTATAAGAACATTAGGAATATTAATAATACTAATAATTTTATTAATAATATTTTCTAAAAATGCTTACTCAAAAAATATAATTGAATATAAGGAAGATTATATATATGCAGGAGATACTTTATGGAGTATTGCTAAAAGTGAAATTAAAAATAATCCTTATTTTAGAAACAAAGACATTAGGGAAGTTGTAGATATAATTAAAAATGCAAATGATTTGAATAATTCACATTTGACAGAAGGTAAAAAGATAAAAATACCAATTTATAAATGATTTTGTATTGAATTTTACATAAATTAATTGTATAATATATCAAACTAAATAAAGTCTTTTAGAAAAGGAGGATTGATTATGGAAAAAGAAAATAAAGTTATTTCTTTTGAATCAATTCAGAAGAAACGGAAAAATACAGAGTATATTTTAGTAACTGAATTATCATTTCATATTTGTAAAAAGAATGGCACATTTATTACAAAATGTTTTACACCCCCAAATGACAAAATAACAGATCAAGAAATTTATCAGATTTTAAAATCAATTTTTTCTAAACTTGAAAAAAACTTTCCTTTAAAAAATTTTCATAAAGAGAAGTCTTATGAAGCAACATTTTTATTAATGTATTATGAAAATTCAAAAAGGAAAAATGATTTTAAATATATCTGTACAACTGAAGGTATTACAGAAGAAAGATTAACAGAATATGTGCTTATTTTGTTAGATACATACAAAAAATGGAATATGATTAAGCTTAATGATGAAACTTACTTTATGAATAAAAATTCTCAAATAATTTCGTTTCAGGAAGCAAAAGAAAAAAGAATGAATTATGAAGAATTTGAAAAAGTGTCTTGCCAGTATCCTTATAGAGGGTCAATAACTATAGAAATATTGGATAGTGATGTTAATATACCAAAGATTGTGTTATATAATGGAGGTTTTAATATAGACGAAATATCTCTATATATTAAGGGAATATTAAGTCAATTTATACAAAAAGATATAACACAAGTTGAGATTGATAAAAGAATATTAAATACATCTACTACAATAGAAATTTATCAACCTTTTAACATAAAAGAACATAGTTTTTCTTATGTTATAAAGGAGGATATTAGTGATGAAGAGCTAATTCAAGTCTTAACATGTACACTTTTTCAACTTTAATAAAAATATCCTAATATAATTGTTACTATTAAGGTTTCAATAATATTAGGATATTTTTATTATATATTAGCCAAAGGATTATTTTCAATTGCATCACGAGCTTGCTCATTAGCAACATGAGTATAAATTTCAGTAGTAGAAATACTTTCATGACCTAAAACCTCTTGCAATGCTCTAATATCTACATTTCCATATTGATACATTAAAGTTGCAGCAGTATGTCTTAATTTATGAACAGAATATTTATTAGTGTCTAGTCCAGCAGCTTTTAATTCTTTATCAACAATATTTTGAACTGTTCTACGACTAATGCGTTCTTTACGTTCACTCAAAAATAAAGCATTTTTAGAATTCAATTTATCTGTTTTTATACCTTCTTTTGGTCTTACTGCCAAATACTCATTAACAGCATGTACACAAGCTTTGTTTAAATAAACTGCTCTTTCTTTATTTCCTTTTCCTATAACAGTCATTCTATTTTCTGAAAAATCAATATCTTGTATATTTATTCCTACTAATTCAGCTAGACGCATACCACAATTCAAGAAAAGAGTTATAATTGCATAATCTCTTTGGTAATTTCTATTATCTTCATTAGAAGTAACATCTAACAATTTTATACTATCTTCTAAACTTAAATATTTAGGTAATCTTCTATCAAGTTTTGGAGTTTCTAAATTTTGAGCAGGATTTATTTCAATTAAATTTGCTTTAGCACATAAATAATTAAAAAATACTCTAATACTAGAAACTTTCCTTGCACGAGTGGTAGCTTTACTATGATATGTATTTGTTAAATAGCTCAGAAATGCATGTATATCATCTAATTTAATCTTTTTTAATGTATCTATTGACATATCTTTAATTGTAATATTTGAAAAATTTTCTTCATCTGTCATTTTAAAATGAACTTTTATGAATTTTAAAAAAGTTGCTAGATCATAATTATATTCTTTTATTGTATTTGGAGATTTATTTAAAATTGTTACAGTATAATCTAAAAAAGAATTTAAAAAATCTGGATTATCTTCACGATTTATCATATATTTCACACTCCATCATTTTTTATTTATTATATAATAAAAATTTGGGAAAGGAAATAGATTTTGTTTACTTTTTTATATAATTATGATAAATTATAAATATAATAGAAAGAGGGGAATTACATGAAAAGAGTAATGATATTAACTGCTGAGAAAACTGGCACTGGACATAAATCTGTAGCAAATGCAATAGAGAAAAGACTTGATAAATCAAAATATGAAATAAAGCAAATTGATTGTTTTAAAATGATGGGGAAAATAGGGGCTTTGCTTGAAAATTCATATATTCCTATAACAACAAGATGTCCATTACTTTTTTATATACCTTTTTTATTTACTCAAATATTTCCAAATATTATGCACTACTCAATTTATCTTAAAGCCAAAAGAAAATTAAAAAAAGAAATTAATGATTTTAAACCTGATTTAATTATTTCAGTACACAGTATGTTTACTAAGGCAATTTCTTACTTTTTAAAAAAGAAAAAATTAAATATCCCATTTTATATAAATGTAATTGATTTGGTTAAACCTCCTAAAGTATGGTTTGATAAAAATGCTGATGCTATATTTGTTCCAACAAATGAAGTAAAAGAAAATTATATAAGTAAGGGTATTGATGAAAATAAACTATTTGTATCAGGATTTCCAATTAGAGATGATATTGAAAGAAGAACTACTCCAAAAATAATAGAAGATAAAGTGAATATTTTACTTGTAAATCCTTCAGTAAATTTAAAGAAAAATATTAGATATGTTGAAGAAGTTTCTAAATTAGATAATGCATCAGTTACTGTTGTATGTGGTAGAGATGAGAGATTATATAAAACTTTGATTAAAAAACAAGAAAATGGTAATATATCTAAAAATGTTAAAATTTATAGTTTTGTTACTAATATGAATGAATTATTGGAAAATGCTCACATTATACTTGCAAAGGCAGGACCTAATATGATACTTGAGGCTACAAAAAGTGCAACAGCTATTGTTATTACTGGACATATTAAAGGACAAGAAAATAATAATTATGAGTATATAGTTAAAAATAATTTTGGATTTAGATGTGAAAACCCAAAAAAAATATATAATAAATTAAATGAATTTATTATAAGTCAAACTCTTAATAATTGTTTAGAAAATGTTTTAAATTCTGATTGCAATAATGGGGCTGAATTTATTGCAAATTATATAAAACGTCACATTACATAGGCTTTGATAAATGAAATTATATAATATAAATTAGGAGTGATATAAATAAATGCAAATAAAAATTGTGAATGAAATTGCAGTAGTAAAAAGCAATGAGATTATAATAAAAAATGTTAAGTAAATTTCATTAGACAAGGTGTGAATATGTTATGAATAAAGAATTTCATTTACTTTATGATGTAAATATGATATAATTTAATAAACTTAAGCTTTTAATGTAACTATAAACAGTATTTGTTAGAAGTTAGGAGGAAATCATGAAAGAAACAATTTTAGAAATTGAAACGAAGAACAAAATATGTAAGGTTAAGAATCCACGGAAAGCAAGAGAAAAAGATTATTTCTTCTTTTCAGCAGTAGAAGTAATGGATTCTGAAGGAAAATGGCATGGAATAATAAAAAGTTTTGGAGACCCAATTTGGAAAGTTAGGGGAATGGTAAACAAAATTAATGATGCCATTAGACAGAAAAAAACATATGTCAATGTTGAACTATATTTCTAAAATATGAAAGGGAGGGAAGTGGCTGATTTTTAGCTTTTTCTCTCTTTTTATAAATTAAAATTTATATATGAAAAAACTATAATTTGATTCTGATTGATTAATAAGTCTTTATATTATAATTAATAATTTACTATTTTAAAACCGAACATTTGTTGCAATTGTTTGTGAATAAAATTACATTAAAAATATATAAATTTTGAATAATGATTATATAAATTTAGATTACTAATTTTATATTATACATACATCAAAATCGTTTTTAAGACATTTTTATGTTTTTCTTAACAAATTATATGTTTTAATTTAAAGATGTATTTATAAGGCATAATCTTTATAATATCATTCTTGTAAAATGCTTATTTTTGATCATTTATTTAAAGTGCTTGAAAACACCAAAAAAAGCGACACACGAGAATGGATTTTAAACTGTTTTTAAAAATTAGGCATATAAGTTTGTTGCCTATAAAATTAAGCAAATTACTGAAATATAAGGATTTTGAAAGTTTTGATAAAATAATCTAAAGTTATATAAATTTTTAAAAAATATTTGGTTACAATAATGAAAAAAAACCAACCAAAAATAATGAAGCTCTAAAATTGATTTTAAGGCAATTTTATTAAAAAGTAGTATAAGTTTATTGTTAGAATAATAAGCTGAAATAGGCGTAATGGCAAGGAATAGAAAGATTCATGAAGATAGGACCATACCACATGATTTTATTTTTACTCCTATTCCTTTTTGCACAAAAGTTTCATAATACAAACCAAAATATGAGCTTATATATAATTTTTAAAGATATTATTGCTATTTACATAAAACTGTGATAAAATAATACACATAAAACATTATATGGAGGGATGCCAAATGTATTTGAATAAAGAAATATGTGCTAAATGCAAAGGAGAATGTTGTAAACAAAGTGGTTGTTTGCTTTCTACACGGGATATAAGAGGAATTGATACAATAAATAAGTTCTTAGAAAGAAAAGCAATCGTAATATCTTCTATCAGTTACAATAGTTTTATGATGTTTGCGTTTAAGATAACTGATCCACTTCATGATTTTATAAGACTTCAACATAACCAATATATGATAAAAGCAATTCAATTAAAAAAATATGATAATGTGTATCTTATAAAAACAAGAAGTAAAAATCAAGATGTATTTGAAACAATAGACGATCCAAACAAAGTAGGTGAAAAACTTGCATCAGGCAAATGCGTATTTCTGGGCAAAAATGGTTGTAAATTGAGTGATACGAAACGACCTTATGGTGGTTTGCAGTTAGAACCCAACATACGAGGAATAAAATATTGCAAACTGCACTTTTCAATAATAGATGCAGCGCTGGAGTGGTTAGAATTTCACGAAGAGCTAGATAAAATTTTTGAAAAGTAAATTGCACAAAAATAATAAAAGCGTTCAGAATGAACGCTTTTATTATTAAAGGAAAAGCAGTAATTATTGATTTAGTTATTAATTTTTTACATAATTAATAGGATAAAGTAAAGATATTTGTAACTCATTTTGGTTTTGTGCAAAGTTGATTTTACAACTATATGTAATTTTAAAAAAGCGAACATTTGTTATTTACTAGATTTATAAATAATTGTTTACAATTTAATAATAATTTTATTAATCTAGACTTATTAAAATCCTTTTTAATATATTTTTATAATTAACTAATAAATATAATCTATTATATTAACATGTGATTTTTAAGATTTATAAAAATTCACATAATTATTGCTGTAACTTAGATTCGACTGAAAATCCAATAAAAAGCGAAGAACGAGAATCGATTTTAAGCCATTTTTAGAAATTAGGTATATAGTTTGTCATCCAAAAATATAGCTTGTTTTAGAGTTTCAAGCATTTTAGGCATTTTTAAAAATTTGTAAGATATAGATTTAAAATAAAGATAAAAAATTTTGTAATAAACAAATTATATAAATAAATAATTAAAATGTCTAAAAATTGATTTTTAAGCTTAATAAAAATATTGATATAATTAGTAATACAAAAGAATTAAAGTAATTTAAGTGAATAGTAATAGGATTAAAGCAGTTGAATGCTAGATATATGTAAAAGTATAGGTATTTTGCTGTTTTATATTATGCTTCTATCTCTATTTGCACAAAACTTTGATTTTGTGCAATGTTATATGTAAGATTTATAAGGCCCTAAAAGGACCCTACTCTTCTATTTCCTTCATAAATATACATTATAAAATTACCGAAATGATTATTATATTTTATATCATCAATAATAAATATTGTCAAGGTATTTAAAAAAATACTAAGCAACTTCTTTTAAATTATCTTCAAAATCTGTTTCTTTCTTTTTGTACTGTGCAAGGATTTGATGATATGTATCACTAATTAAACTACTTTTTACATTTTCTTCTTTTGTTATATTTTTTGTTCTATATGCATAAAATTCTAAACTTTTTAATATTATATCTATTTGGCAATTTAATAACTCTATTTTATTTTTTTTAATATTAAAATCAAATTTCATGACTAAAATATCCTTTCTTCTTATCAAGCACTTTTTCTATAAATGTAATTACCCAAAGGATTACTATTAAATGCTTCTTTAATTTTCTCATCATATATATGAGTATATATTTCTGTAGATTTAACTGTAGAATGACCTAAAATCTCTTTTAATAATAAAACATCTGATTTTACATATTGATATATAATAGTTGCAGCAGTATGTCTTAAAGTATGTGTAGTATACCCTATTTCTTTTATTCCTGCTAAATTATAAGCATTTTCTACTATTGTTTCAACTGTTCTTAGATTTAGTCTACCATTTCTATAACTTAAAAATAATGGTTCAGAGGTGTCTATAATAGTTTTATTTTTATTTCTAATATCTAAATAACTTTTTAGTTGTTGTTTTGTAGTACTATTTAGCCAACAAATACGTTCTTTTCTTCCCTTCCCCACAATCCTTATATATCCATTTAATAAATTTAAATCAGATATGTTTATATTTATTAATTCAGAGGCTCTTAAACCACAATTTAATAATATTATTATAATAGTATTATTTCTTATTGCAAATTTACTATTTTTATAATTAAATACATTTATAAGTTTTTTAGCTTTTTCTAATGATAAATGTTTAGGTAATCTTTTAATATTTTGTATTGATGGTAAACTATCAGTTGGATTTTTTAGACTTCCAACTGTATTGAATGCAAATAACCATTTGTAAAAACTTTTAATTGCAGATATTTTTCTTTTTCTAGTTGATGCAGAACAGTTTCTAGTATAATTTAGATAAACTAGGAAAGCTAATATATCACTTTCCTTTACATTTGCAAAGACAAAAAAGGTAAAATCTTTTACTTCTAATTGTAATTCATTATATCCTTTAATGAATCTAAAAAATACTAACAAATCTATTCTATACTCACTTATAGTTGTCATAGAATAATGTTTTATATTAACTAGGTAATCCAAAAAATTATTTAATAAAACAGGATTTTCATTATCAAATACAATCATTTTTAATACCTCCTGTTTACATAATATCACATTTGATTACCAATTGCAAGTAAAAAATTAAAAATATAATAAGCTATTATAAAAATAGCTTATATATCTTTCTTTTTTATTAATATTTGTTTATTAGACTCATCTATTAAAAGCTCTACATATTCTTCAATATCATTATTTCGACTAATACCTATTTTATTTAATACATTTATTCCTATTGTTAAACTTTTTTTTGTAGTAGGCGTACTATTATGAATTTTTAGAACTTTTAGATTTTGTTTTTTTACAACTCTTTCATCATTTTTAATTAAATTACTAACATAGTTTCTAGAACATCCTATTATTTCAGCTATATCTATATAAGTTTTTCCTTTAAGATACAATAATACAGCTTGTTCTTTCATTTCATTTTTATTATTATACTTCATATTACATCACAATCCTTATTTGTAGTATACCAAAAAAAAATATATTTATCAATATTTTTTCATTTTCGTATAATATTTTGCCTGTTTCATAAAATACTTATTTTTTTCGACATATTTTGATACATTTATATTATATCATCATATTATAAAAATGTAGGTATACATTAGGTATACATTTTAAAAACAATTGGTATACATACTAATGCCAATTGGTAATATATAATCATAAAAAAGGAGGGTTGTAATTATGGGAAAATTTAAGATACCTGTTATTCCTTCAACAACACAAAAAGCAATTAGATTTCCTAATGATATTATAGAAAAAGTTGAAGATGAAATTAGAGGAAAAGATTGTACTTTTAGTGCGTTTGTTATTGAAGCTGTTAGACAAGCTTTAAAAGATTTAGAAGATTAAAAGAATATATAAAAAAGAACTAGAAATAGCTCTTTTTTATAATGTTCTAATTTTAAAAGCCTCTAACCTCAAAGCTTTTCCTTCTGTCCCTACTCTAATATTTAATCCTTTTGAAGAAGGCATCCAGCCTATATCTTGTATATGTTCTTGTACTTCTAACATTTTATTTGATTGGATTTCTATTGCTTCTATTCTTCTACTTTGACCAGTTGTACCTGCAACTTGTCCATTAGTTACCCAATTACTCCAGCCTAAACCTTCCATGTGAACTTTATATTTTAAATCTAATCCGTTATTTCCTTGTAATATTATGGCTTCAACTCTTTTTTCTTGTCCTGTTGTTCCTGCTACTTCTCCTGCGTTTTTCCAGTTTGTCCATCCTATATCTTGTATATGTGCTTTGTATTGTAAATCTCCTTTTACTGATGTTTGTACTAATCTATTTTTAAAATCATTCCATCTACTTGGATTATTTACAAATGGTGATGGGCATACTTTATGTGTTACATCATAATGTCTTATTACATTTTCTACTGGTATATTGTATTTTGCCATTAGTTCTTTTGTTAATTCTATTGTCTTTTCTATTACTTTTTCTGATATGTCTAGTGTTCCATTTTTATTATAACAGCACATTTCTATTCCTATTGAGTTTGAATTTCTACAGTTACTATAATATGTTCCTGTAGTTCCACAATGCCATGCTCCATCTCCTTCTTTTACTACTTGATATATTTCGTTTTCATCTACGAAATAGTGTGCTGATGCTTTTCTGTTTACTGAGTAAAAATAGTCTGCATTTGCTTTGGCTGTGCTTACTGCTCCCACATAGTGTATTACTATATATTTATTTTGTTTATTATTCATAATTGTTCTATTTACTGTTGTTAGTTTTGTTTTTATTTCCATTATGATTTACTCCTTATTATTAAGTTTTTCCTTTAATTTATCAGGTATTTTTACTCCTAATTTATCGCAGTTTTCTGCTAGACTTGATATTTCCATTAGGCATATATATCCTACTGTAAAATACAGGATTAGTTCAGTTCCTAATGCAAATTTTGTTAATATTCCTATTAATATGTAAACAAACTCGCCAAATTTCTTTGACAAGCCTGCTCTCATTATTGAACTCTTAAAATCTCCATTTTTCCATGCTATTACCAGTCCTGTTAATATGTCTAATATTATTAATATCATTGGTGCTAGTATTGCCCAACATATATTTGTAAAATGCATGTTTTGTATTATCTCTTCCATAGTTTGCTCCTTTAATCAGTTGTTTTTGTGTATAATAAACAAGCTTCAACTGGAAAACTACTTATATCAGCATCATTGGTACTAATACCTAGCTGCCATTCTGAAGATGATGATTTATATATTTGAAGCCAAGCATATTTAATATTTCCACTTATATATGGTAACATATCTATATAATTACCAATACGCATTCTACACCATTCAATAATTCCATCCTCAAAATCTAAATTAGATAAGCTTATTGATTTATTAGATACTATAAAACTAACTATTTTTCTATACATAGGTTTTCCATTTATCCATGTCTTTCCTGTATTTATTTCTTCTGTTGAATATGTATTTATATTATTTATTTTTTCATTTAATATTTTACCTTGATTAGCACTTAATGCATTTGTTGTACTTTCACTTTCTAAATTATCTACTATTGTCACTACTGGTCCACTATCAGTTTGGTCAACCCACTCAACATCATTATCTGTATTACTAGCTTTTGCTAATACTTGTCCTATTGTTCCTCCTGATGGTAATGAAGATTTTGAATCTATTGCTTCTTCAATATTTGTTTGTAATTGATTTAAATTAGTATCATTAATATATGGAGCTTGTCCATTTTTAAAATTTATTTTTTCCATTATTTTACCTCCTTCTCAAGTTTTTCTATTCTTTCTATTAAAGATTGAATTAAATCATCTTTCTGTCTATTTTCTATTTTTAGTTCTTCTATTTGTTCTTGTTGTTCTTGAATTGCTTTATAAGCAACTGAAATCATTGAATAATCACTAATACTTTCCTTTGTTTGACTTAATATATCTTCTGAACAATTATATCCTTCTCCAATAATTGCACCAATCCTATTTTTGGCTTTTTCTTTATCTTCTTTATAATTAAAATAATAAATATCTGTATTTAATACTTCATTAAGTCCACTTTTATTATATTTTTCTATATTTTTCTTTTTTTCTATTGTTGAAAAACTTTCTACGCCATTATTACAATAAATGTGATCAAATGCTTTTAATATATTACAACATATTTCTGCTTCTCCTGTAATTGCTGATAATGTTGAACAATAAATACTTCCATCATCAGCTAAAATACATTTATTTTCTCCAATTATAAAAGAATTATTTCCACCATTATTTTTGCAAAATGCAATTTTATCTAATATAGAAATTTTAGCTGGTTCATTCAAAAAACCTCTATCAATAGTTAAAAAATTATTACCATCTGCATCAGCAAAATATAGTGCATTTCCTCCGTGGGTCTCCATACATACTAATATTTCCACTTACTATTCCACTTCCAATTGAACCAATAACTAAATCACAACCATTTAATTCAAGTTGTCCACCACTCCAAAAATCAGAATTTTTTGGTGGCATATAGAAATTTTTTATCAATAATATAGGCCAAAATTTATCATCTTCTTTAGTTTTAACTCCCCAAGCCATTCCATTTTCTATTGTACTGTCATAATCTCCATCAACAGAAAAAGATATATAATTTTTTTGTGTTTGACTTTCTTCATCTTCTATTGTCTGAACTCCCATTTCTCCAAATATTTCTTGATTTTTATTATAAAAATGCTGACCTGTTTTATCTAATGACATTATAATTCTATTGTTCTCATCTAGTATTGCAAAATTAGCATTACCATCCATTATCATCAATTGTATATATTCTGATATTTGATTCCAAGCATATTTTATTGCATCTGAATTTTGTTCTATTAAAGTTCCAAATTCATCTTCTCCTACTTTTTTATTTACTTCAGACATTATAGAATTATTAGTTTGTTTAATTGATGTACTTAATTCTAACTGTGTAGCAAATGTATCTAAATAATCATTTTTTATCAAATATTGAGCATAATAATCAAGATTGTAAAATTCTTTTATATAAATATAAGTATCTCCTTCAAAAGTTTGCAAAGCAAATTCCCCATAGTCTTCTATAACTTCATTATCTAAGATATATAAATCTCCAGTTTCTGTTCTACCTATTCTTCTAGTAACTGTAATTCTATTATCTTTTATTTGTAATTCATCATATACTCCTAAATAATCTATTAATGGTTCTTCCATTATTATTTCTTTTTTTATTGCATCAGTAGATATTTCTCCTCTACCTTGTTTATCACATACAATTGTAAATCTTCCACCATTAGGAACTAATGTATTACTTGGAACTAATGTATTACTTGGTGTTAAATAATTAAAATATTCTGTACGTCCTTTTATTAAAAAATCTAATATAAATCCTGCTCCTTCTGCTGTTTCTGTTAAATGTAATTGATTTTTCATATTAACTTCTCTAGTAAAATCAGTTATATTTGATATTTTTTGATTTATACTACTTACATCTTGTTCTACTTTACTTATTTTTTCATCATATTCTCCAGTTTCTTTAACTAATTGACTTATTTTTCCTTCTGCTTGGTCAATTCTACTTTCTACCCTTCTGTTTATAACTTTTTGACTTGCTTTTTTTACTGTTGTTTCTTGCTTTTGTTTTATATCTATTATTGATTTTATATCAGCAATAAATCTTCCTTCTAGTTCAATTTCTCCTTGATAAATTATTGGTTTTCCATCTATTATAATTTTATCTCCTATATCTATTGCTGGGTCAATTATTGTTTTTCCTTCAAAACTATTTATAGTTAGTCCTTTTAGTTCGTTATAAATGTCTTGAATTTGTTGTTCATCTACAATATACATATTATCTTGATTTATCCAGATATTATTTCTTGTGTCATCTCCAAATTTAAAACTTCTTATACCATCTTCATATGATATTTTAGAAATTTTAAACTCTTCTCCCCATTTATATTCTTCAAATAGTTCGATTGGAATTTCTGTTTTATCTTGTCCTATATTTCTAAAGTATAGTTTCCCATCTCTTCCTATACAAGCAAAACATCCAGCACTTTCTGCTATATATCCAATATATTCTCTTGCTGTTATTTGATTATCATATACTGATACTTGTTTTTCAGAGTTTAAAAAAGAAGTAGAACCGTAATTCTACTTCTGCTTTTAAACAAATATCTTCTGCTACTTCTGCTAATGTTGCATATCTTTTTTTATTTATTAATTCACTTCCATCATAATTAAATTCGAATTTAATCATATTATCTAATGCTTTTATTGTTATAGTATCATCATCATTATCTATGTAATCATCTACATTATATATTCCAATTGGTATTATTTCAAATTCTGATGTAGATTCTTCATCCTTTTGTAATAATATGCCATATTCAACTTTTATTTTTGATGGATTGCTTATAATTTCATTTTTATATATTTTCATTTCTATATATTGGCTTGCTGTACTTCCTAAGACTAACTCTTTATCAAATACATCTCCACCTTTTTTAAATTCTAGAATATAATCTGGGTTAATTAATTCATCATCAATATATATGTTCATTACACATTGTGTATTTTTGTATATATTATTTTTCCATTTATCACTTGTTGAGTACATATTATCATCCTTTCTGAATATCTACTAAAGATTTTTGCATTAAATCAAAAGAGACTTTCCATTTTGATTTTGAAGTGTCTTCATTATTTTCTGTAAGTATCATTTCTGATGTTCTTTTTGATACACGAAATGGTGCAGTAATTAGTCCGCCTTTTACACTTGGGCATTTTATTGTTACCATCATAGGATTTTGATATGTTGCTTGAAGCAACTCTTCTGCTTCTTCTTCTGTACAATAGTCCCATGACATTTCTATTTTTAGTAGCCCTATTGCTATTGGATTGTCTATTAATGCACCTGTTACTTTTGATGTATAACTGTTATTGTCTAAATCTTCGATATTATCTTTATATGCAGATGGTGTCTTCATTAATTTTCCATTTAATTTCCATAACATATTTTATCCACCTACCTTTATTACACATTTTCCAGTTCTTCTTGTTTTTTCATTTATGTAGTCAATTGTGTCATTAAATATTTCTTTACCCATATAATGGATACTTAAATGTTGCTGATTATTATTGTTGTTGTATTTTGACATAACTCTTCCAAATGTTTCTTCCATTATGTTTTGAGGAGTTACTATTTCTGGATTGCTACTTGCTCCTGAATATTCTCCTGCTATTATTGCAGTTGCTTTTGTTAGTACTCCTCCTTTAGCTAGTCTTGGTAATGAGATTGTACTTAATTGTAAGTTAATTGAAGGTAAACCTATTAAATTACCTACTGCATTTGCTACTTTACTTATTCCTGATAAAAGTATATTTACTCCTCTTATTACACCATTTACAAATCCTTCAATTCCTCCTAATATTAAGTTTATTACACCTCTTATACATCCCCATATTCCATTCCATACATTTTTTACAACATTTGATATACCTGTCCAGATGTTATTCCATATTGTGCTTATTGCATTTAATACATTAGTTATTACTGTTTTTATTCCATTTATTACATTTGATATTGCAGTTGTTATAGCATTCCAAATATTAGTTGCAATATTACATATTCCTTGCCATATATTTTTAAAGAATTCTGCTATTCCATTCCATATATCTATTGCTTTCTGTTTTATCCAATCCCAAGCAGCTACCAAAAGCTTTCCTACATTATCCCAATTCATTATTGCATATACTATACCAGCTATTATTATAGTTAGTCCAACTATTGCGGCTATTAAAGGTAATAATGATGCATTTAGTGCTGTATTAACTGCTGTTAATACTGAGCAAACACTTGATAACACTCCAACTATAGTGCTTACTACTCCTATTGCTGTTGCTATTGCTAATATTATTTCAGCAATACCTGGATGTTCTACTATCCATTTAAAAATATCTATTAATCTACTTAATATATCTAAAGCTGTTGAGCCTACTGATGTTCCTATTTGCACTAATGAATCAATAAGTGGTTGCCAATTAACACTTGATAACTTTTCTGATATTTCACTAAATTTTTCTGAGCAAAGATTTAAAAAATTTTGAAATCCATCACTTTGTACTACATTATTTATAGCTATTAATAAATTATTAAATGTATATGCTAAATTTTGAGTTATATTTTGTGTATCTATTTTCGAAAAAGCTTGTTGAATTTGATTTGTAATTTGTTTTATTGTTGGTACTAATTTTTGAAATTCTTTCGATGCTTTTTCTACTTTTGCAGTTACAATTATTTCCATTTCTTGTGTGGCCACTTTACATTCCTCCTTTCTACAAAATAAAAAAATATTTACGTAAGTAAATATTTTTTTATTTATATTTTTGTTATTTTGTTATTTCATCTATATCTAAATAATATCCTAATACTTCTCCAACACTTGTTATTTTTCCTTTAACAATAATAGTGTCATCCTTATTTAAAGTTTTAATAGTTGTTTTTTGTTGTTCATTTTTTACTGTGCAATGTACTCCTAATATATCCCATTTGTCCGTTATTGAAAGTAAACTAATATACTTTAAACTTGCATCTATAGTTCCTAGTCTACCTGTTATTGCTAAATATTTTCCTTCATATTTTTCTTTAGCTGTTGCCGCATTATTTTCCAAGTCAGTTTCTAATGTATCAATATTTATTGAAATATATTCAATAGGTTTTGCAGTATTATTTTCTGCTACACTAGATACTGATTTTGCATTTGTATTTGTATTTTCATTTTGATTATTATTATCTGAATTTCCTATTCCAGCAATTACACCTATTATAACAACTGCTAAAATTATAGTAACAGCCTTGTTTTTTACAAAAAAGTTTCTATAATCCTTTCCACATTTAATACATACCTTTTGTCCAACTGGTATATCACTACCACAATTAATACATTTTTTTGGTATCATTTAATATTCCCCCTTTTTATTTCTTTGTTTTTAGATTATATCATAGATATTATTAAAATTGCAATATATAAGTTTTATTTATTTTTACTTATAATTAACTTTAAAGTTGACATTGCATTATTAGCTTCTGCCATAAGCATATTATATTTATTGCTATTTACTCGTACAGACATTGCATTAGATATAATATTAAGTTCTATATTTGGACTATTTAAATCATCTACTGTTATATTAATATAAAGTCTTCTACAATAATTAACTACAGCTGATACAGCAAGTGTATTTGAGTGTGCTATTCTATTATTATTTTCTTGTACTAACTCACAATCTATAATTTGTGAATATTTGTAATCTGTATTATAAATTCTTATCGTCTCATTTTTTTCATTTACATAAAAATAGCTACATATTTTTCTATATCCTCTTCCAATTAATATTTTTCCTTGCTCTATTTCCATTTTTTTATATCTGCTAAAATCTGCTATTTTTTCTAACAATATGTACTCACATATTCCAGCAATTATAAACACTATAATTAATGGTGGAAGTACAGCAAGTGCCAATAATAGACTTAATGGAATAAGAATTCCCCCTAATATTGCCATAAATATATAATACCCTTTAGGTTGATTACCCATGATATATCTCCTCCTAATAAAAAAATTATAACATAATTTTCCAAAATGTGTGGTATACATTTGCAATGCATATCATTTATTGTCAGATTTCATAATATTTCTCATTTTTCTTGTTATTTCTGTCGAGGACATATTAACACTTTCTTCCTCAGGGAATAATTCCTTAAAGCTATCTCTTATTGGAACAATTTTAGGATTTTTACTCATACTATCTGCTCTAATAAGTTTATTTGTAACTGCTTCTTGTAAATTTACTTCACGTTTTAAATCATCTACAGTTTTTACTAAATTAGCTTGAATAAAAACATTTGCTTCTCTATAAGTGCAATTCCAAAATTCTTTTGGTTTTAAATTATAATAATAACATAAGGGTTCAATATTATACAGTAATTCTATTAGATTATTAGATGAATTTATTTGTTTTAAAATATCATCTATGCTTTGTAACCTTGAAATTCTTGTTCTACAATTTTCGCCATTGCTTTCTCTGTTGATTTTTGAACTAATTCGTTCATATTGGTTGTTGATAAAGGATTTGATGTCATTTCTTCTAGTTCCTTCTTTGTCATCTTCTTTTTGAAAAAACCCTCTTCATTTAATGCCTCAGCAATCTTTTTATAAATATCTTTTATTGTAATTTTATTATTTATCCTACAATCATCAAAAAAGTCATATACTTCATTTGAAGATGTAAAAACATTTTTTCCATCTTCGTTTTCTGCTAATATGTATATTATTTTTGATAATGCCTCTATATCGCTTATGGCGTAAGCTTTTACAAAAGCTTCTTCAAAATCTTTATTTTTTAATATGTTTGATATATCTACTATTTTTCTTGTTCTT
This sequence comes from uncultured Clostridium sp., assembly GCA_948441945.1. Classification (GTDB taxonomy): domain Bacteria; phylum Bacillota; class Clostridia; order TANB77; family CAG-508; genus CAG-269. The sequence continues at coordinate 52,370 of CAOJQV010000001.1, forward strand.
AATACTAAATTTATACTTTTATTTTTAGTTTCTATTATCATTTTTATTCTCTCCTTTGCAAAAGAGAGAGATTATAATACCCCTCTCCATTATTTTTTTGTGCCAAACTATTTATTCTGAAAAGGCACATATTCCAGAATTAAACTGTAGGGAAACCTTTATTTTCTTCTACTACAGAATTTCTATATAATGTTAATTTTGCTTTTAACATATCATCAATAGCAATTTCACTCATTCCAACAAAACATGTTGCTTGGAAATACCAAGTAAGTGCTTTTCCTTCTGCTGTAGCTGTATCATCTGGTAATTGAATAAACCAATATTCATTTGCCTTTGAGTTTGCAATTGATTTTAGTTCATCATATTGTTCCTCTGTAAATAATAATTCTATTTCTAGTGTTTCTGCTTTCTTTCTTCCTTCTACTTGTCTTTCATCACTAATATCTAATGCTGAATATACAATAGGCTCTGGTGCTGTTAAAAATTCTGGTATACTTTGTATAAAAGCAACTTGACTTTTTTCTCCTATTTTTGTACTTGAATGATATAATTTTGTTAATGTACTTGTTTTTGGTTCTGACATTTTTCTTCCTCCTATATTTTAAATTTTATTTTAGCCAATAATTAATTGCTTTTTCTATTATTTTTATTTTCTTTTGCAATTCTTTTTCTTTGGCTGTCTTAATAGCTTTTTGAACTCTTCTGTCAAATTCAGCTTGATTTTTGCTATCTTTTAAAAAATTATTAAAGTTCTCTTGTGTCTGTAAATTATGAGTTTCTTTCAATTTTACTCCTTTTGCCCCAGTCATTGTATTTTTACCCCAACTATTGCATAAATAGATTTTGTTTATTTTGTAAAGCCTAACTACAAGTAAAACGGCATAAAATAACGATTTAGATATATATCTAATTATATATATAACATGATTTTATAATGACATTCAATGACAAAGTAGGACATTATGAATATCATCAAATTTTTTTAAAGCAATTGCGTTTTTTCTACATATATCTCTATAACTATAATTCATTTCTTCTGCTATTGTAACTAATGATTTTCCCTGAATATAAGCTTTTTCTAATATTAATTTATATGGCTGTTCTATCTTATCTAATTGTTTTAATATTATTTTTTGTTTTTGGTCTTCTTCTACTATTATCTCTAATAGCTCGTCTGTTGTTTTAATTAGTTCTGTTATTTTTTCTGCCATAATATCATCTACTTTTTTACTTCCTTTAGGCATATCTGATATTATTACTGTCATATTTGTTATATTTGTCTTATATTCTTCTATGTAGTCTAATCTTCCTTTTATCCAAATCTGGTTATATTTATAATCTTTTAAATCTTTTTGAGTCATCTATGCCCTCCTTGCAAATTATTTACTAATAATTCTATGTTATTTTCTAAGTCTGTTATTTTGTTTTTTAATCTTGAAATAGTGTCTAATAATATTTCATGTTCTTCTTGATAATCTTTTATAAGTTTATCTCTGTTTTTTATTTTAAGCTCTGCATTTTTTAAATCTTCTTCCATATAATCCTCACCTCCTTGGCACAAAAAATGAACCGAAATTTTCATTTCGATTCATTTTTTAATTTATATTTTAATGAAAGATTGTATTTCAACAAAGCTTTGATTTTGTGCAATGTTATTACCTATTTAAACCTTCTAATAAAATTCTCAATTTCATCTAAAAATTCTGAATTACTCTTAGTCTTAACCATCAAAGAAATAATCTGTTCAGTAACATCAGCTACTGGCATACTATTCATGGCTTTTCTTAATGCAAATACAGTCTCCTTCTCTTTAGCAGTAAGCAATAAATCTTCTCTTCTAGTACCAGATTTATTAACATCAATTGCAGGGAAAATACGTTTTTCAGATAATTTTCTATCTAAGTGTACTTCCATATTACCAGTACCCTTAAACTCTTCAAAAATAACGTCATCCATTCTACTTCCTGTATCAACTAATGCTGTTGCTAAAATAGTTAGGCTTCCACCATTTTCGATGTTTCTAGCTGCTCCAAAGAATTTCTTTGGTTTATGTAATGCTGCTGGGTCTAAACCACCAGATAATGTTCTTCCAGATGATGGAATTGTTAAGTTGTAAGCTCTTGCAAGTCTTGTAATACTATCTAAAAGAATTACAACATCTTGTCCTTGTTCTACTAATCTTTTTGCTCTTTCTAAAACCATTTCGGCTACTTTTACATGATGTTCTGGTAATTCATCAAATGTTGAATAAATTACTTCTCCATTAATAGAACGTTTCATATCTGTAACTTCCTCTGGTCTTTCATCAATTAGTAATACAATTAATCTAGCTTCTGGTGTATTAGTTGAAATGCTATTTGCAACTTTTTTTAATAATGTTGTTTTACCAACTTTTGGAGGAGCTACTATCATTCCTCTTTGCCCTTTTCCAATTGGAGACATTAAGTCTATCATTCTCATTGCATATTCATTTGATTCAGTTTCTAGTTTTATTCTTTCATTTGGATAAATAGGTATTAATTCATCAAATCTTTTTCTTCTAGCTGCTTTTTCAGGTGCTTCTCCATTAACTTCTCCAACAAATATTAAAGATGGGAATTTTTCTCCTTCTTTAAATCTTGATATACCTTTTATTATATCTCCTGTGTCTAATTTAAATCTTCTTATTTGAACAACTGATATGTATACATCTTTTGGACTTGATAGATAGTTTTCACCTCTTAAGAAACCATATCCATCAGGTAAAATATCTAAAATCCCTTCTACTATTTCATCTCCTTCAGATGTAAGTTTGTATCCTGTTAATTCGTCACTATTATTAATTGTTTTTTCTAATTTTCTTTCTTCTTTGTTTTCATTTGTTGTTTCTAGTATTTGTTCTAAAACCTGAATTAGTTCTTCTTTTTTTAATTTTGAAATATTTTTAATATTTTTTTCTTTTGCTAATTCTTTTAATTCACTTAAACTTTTTTCTTCTAAATTTGTCATAAATTCCTCCTAATATTTTAATATTTAATTTTTAATGGGATTTTTTTACGAATTAAATAAATACATTTATATTATAACACATATTTCCAAAAAAAGGAAGTTTTTTCATAAAAATAATAAAAGCACTTTATAGTGCTTAGTATTACATACCTTTATCTAAATAAACTTTTTCGTTTGGATAATACATATCTAGTTTTTCTCTAGCCATTTGTTCAATAAATTCTTCTGAATTAACATTGTCTTTTTCAGCAATTAGTTCTTTATTATATATTTCTTCATCTTCAATTCTATTAGTAAGTTCTTTACTTGTTTTACTATATTCATTTAATACTTTTTGTTGATTTGCTAATGTAAATATTGCATAAATTAATACAAGAAGTATTAATAATCTTTTATATATTTTTCTTTTTTTCATCAGTATCTCTCCAGTCTAAAATAGCGTATAATATATATTTCTACATTTTTTGTGAAAATCCTTCCTTTTTTGAAAAAAATGTAACTTTTTTGTTTATTTTTTTGACGTTTATTGTAATAAAATGTATTGGTTTAAATATGATTTTTATTGGTAATATTATTATAGATATAATTTTGCTAATAATATCTTTTAGTGTTGTTATAATTTTGACATTTATTTTTATAAAAAATTTACTGAACATTAGCATATATAAAATACATCCTATAAATATTCCTATAAACATATAAAAACGTATTTCACCATTGCTAAATTTAAATATTGAATATAATAAAATGAAACCTGCTAAAATCCAAAATAATATGTCTTCAATATATGTTACTATGTCAGATGTTTCAAAACTTTTTCTTAAGATTCTAAATATGTCAAACAATATTCCTATTAGGATACCATTAATTGTAAATATTAAAAATAAATATGCTTGGTTGGCAATCATAAAACTCATTCCTTTGTCTATTTAAAGATTTTGCTTATAAGACTTCCTTTGTTTTTTTCTAGTTCTTTATCACTGTATGCTAAGTATGATATGTTTCCTTCTACTATTACTTCTGATGTATCGATACTTAATTTATTGATTCTGATATTTTCGCCTTTTATTGTAAGTAATCCTAATTCAGTTTCAACCATAACTACCTGATCATCAAAGCTTAGTACATCATTTACTCCTGATATGCTTAGTTTTCCTCTATTTTCTAGTATTAGATTTTGTATTACTCCTGTATTTATACTTGTTCTTTCATCAATAGTCATGCTTTTCTCTCCTTTTCTTTGTTTTCTCTGATATTTATATATATTCACAGGTTGTCTTTTTTAGAACTAAATTCTCTTGCAATTTGTAGAGAAACAATATATAATATTAATATAACTCGTTGTCTTATTCTTAAGGAGGTGAATATGTATGAATATACAATTGCCTGATAAATTTCAGCTTTGCGACAAAGGTACATTAATTGCATGGATTGATGAAGAAGGAGGAAATAAGGTTTTAAAGATTCGGCCACAATATGATTCTAAAGGTAATCAATTTATAGATTTTCGTTCTATAATGACCGAATTAACCTATGAATTAAAAGGTGGAAATATTTGTGGTTACTGTGGGAAAAAATTTGATCATGCTAATATTACAGTAGATCATCTATATCCATTTTCACTAGGAGGTCCTACAATTCCAGAAAATCTAATACCTTCGTGCAAAAAGTGTAATCAAGAAAAAGCCAATTTGACAGCTGAAGAGTTTTTTAGACTCAAAATGTTTCCGATTAATGAACGGGAAAATTTAAAAAAACAAATGAAAAAAGAACATGAAGAAATATTAAGAAAAGGATTGTCTATTACACCTAAAAACTTTTTTACAGAAGAAAATATTGGACATATTATTGTTCCTTTGAACATAGGTCATCCCTTTCATGCTGCAAATTTTAAATCTATAGTTAATCATTACAAGGAGTATAAACAATATAAATACCCTATTGTATTAGACAGAAAAAATTATTTACTTGATGGTTTTTATATTGTTATCCTAGCAAAAAAGAATAATGATACTCATCTTCTAACTACTAAATTAGAAAATGTTGATGTTATTCTAGATTAATTATTAATATTTAATATTGCACCAAAAAGCCAGTCTTTACTTTAAGACTGACTTTTTGGTTTTTAGATTATGATTTGATTTTGCAAAATTTCAATCATCTGTTTCCTTTTCTTCTTCTTTTATAAGATTTACTGCTTCTTCAAACCGTAATCCTTTTCTAAAATTCTCGTCATTTTCCACTTTCCAAATGCGAAACTCTTGCTTGTCTAACTTAATATTAGAAGCAAAGTATGCTTGAATAACTATTGTTATTTGCCACATAGGCCAAGCATTTAATTTAATGCCCAATTTAGAATTTTTGAGCCAAACTTCTCCTTTTTTCTTATGTCTTTTAATTCTGCATTTTGCAGATAATAATGGTGTTAGCTGTATTTCACTATCAGGGGTAGAACTTATTATTTCTTTTAAGGTTATAGAGAAATTTGATCCTACCGTTTCCAGAAATAATTTAAACTTCTTTTCGTTCTGATTATTTTCATTATCGAAGAAATTATCCTTAAGTATGAAGATTTCATTTTTGCCTTGATTAATTATACCTTCATCAAATTTTCTATGAAATTCATATTTAAGGCCATCTCCAATTTCAATAGTATATTTTACATCCCCTGTAACATAATTAATACAAACTAGTATACCATTCTTATCTCGCAATAACTCTCGATAAAAAGATGCCTGCTCTTTAACTGCTAATGTTTTCCCATAAATATCTTTTAAAATATATTCATGGAAAATGGCTTTCATATGGTCTGCTCTGTAGAAAATTTCATTTTCTTTTGTAAAATTTTCAGGACATCGTAAAACAGGATAATGTGCTTGAAAGCTTCTATCGCAATCAGCATTATCTCCTCTTTTAGGTACCTCTTTCTCTTGTAAGTCATACATAGTATGTATGATATTTTGGTTTAGAGAAGATATTAAATCTTCTTCCTTCTGGCTTAATTCTTCTTTTTTCTTTAAGAACTCTTCTACCTGATTAAATAAACTATTTGTCATATTGCATCCTCCCTTAATGAATTTGAAATTTACTTACTTGGTATATTGTTGAATAAAAGCCTATACACTTCTAATGTAATTATTTTATCATATAGTAACATAATTAGCAATATTTTGACAAATTTAATTTTTATTATTTATATTGATTTATGTCTATTTTTAGTATATAATGTCATTGCAGACAATAATTAACTTGTATGTAATTATACAAGTATCACAAATTTGAAGGAGTGATTCTATGAAGATTGGAAATGCAGATGACTTTTATGTCACTCGGTATTGTAGGCACAATAAAGTAACAGGATCAATGTATCTTTATTCTGTCCATTTTCCAAATGGTCAAAATACTCGTTTCTTTTTTGAGGCTGGTAGTAAACAAGGAGAGGATGATGCTAGTTCTTTTAATGGGTTTGTTCCTTTTAATACTCAGAAGATGAAGTTCGGAATTGTAACTCATAATCATCTTGATCATGTAGGTCTTCTTCCTGTAGTTGTACGCCAAGGGTTTAGAGGATGTATATACACCAGTGATGTTACAGCATCTTTGTTGGATATTACTTTGTATGACTCAGCTTCAATAGAAGACCCTCTCTTGGGTACTACTATTTGCAACATTGACGAGGTTACACGAACATTGAAACAGGTTGCTGGATGTAAACTAGAAAAAGTGATACATCCAGCAAAAGATATTACAATTGTGTTTTTTTCTAATGGGCATATTGTAGGTGCTGTACTAACATTAATTGTAATCAACTATGATGGGAGGGAACCAATAACTATTCTTCATACTGGAGACTATAAACCACAAAATATTTTCTTTAAAGTGGAAATACCTCCAAAAAAAGTAAGAGAAATGGGAATTTCCAATATTGTATGTGAGTCCACTTATGGAGACGTTGACTCTACCGATTCAAAGTTCAATAAGTGTTTGGCTCAAAATACAGCGGAAGCACTTAAAAATGGGATGACTGTTTTATATCCTACTTTTGCACAGGACCGGCACCAAAGTACACTTTTTGATATTAAAACATGGAAGGAGACTGGTATAATTCCTGAAAATACACCTATTATTGTTGATGGTAAAAGTTCTCAGGAATATAATGCACGGTATAAATACCAAGATTTAGGTATTTATAAAGAAATGCGAAACTTTATGCCTAAGGGAGTATCTTGTGTTCTCAGATCAAAAAGCAGGACTAGTTTTAGAAACAAAATCATTAGTAATACAGAACCTCAAATAATATTAGCCCCTAGCGGTATGGGAGATTATGGACCTATAAGTAGTTACTTAAAAGAATATATATTAAGAGATGATGCTTTAATACATGCTTTAGGTTATTGTTCTCCAAAGTCTATAATGTATAGACTCTTAAATACTCCTAGAGGTGAAAAAGTTAACTACAAAGGTGAGGAGATTACTGTTCGTTGTAAAGTTGCGACAACATCTGAGAAAACTTCCCATGCACGAAGAGACGAGTTATTAAAATTAATACGGAGTTTTCCTAACACAAAATCCATTTCTATCAATCATGGCGAGAGGTTTGTACAGTCAAAATTCAGAACATATCTTTTAGAAAATCTGGATTTACCTGAAAATCAAATTTTGACAGCAAATTCAGAAACTGGTGTCAGAATTGAATCAAATGGAATTACTGAATTATTTCAAACAAGTTTTGAACCTATCTTTTAAATCACTTCTAAAGGCGGGATTAGATTATCCCACCTTTCTCTATATAATAATATTTATTTAGTCACTATCTCATGAAAATCCTTCAAAATCTCATCATTTACTTCATTTTTAAGACTAATAGAAATCTTAGACTCAGAAACATTAAACTCTAGAAGCTCCAGCTTTTCGCCTTCAATTATATCAAGAACATTTCTTATAAAATCAAAATTTCTAATAATACCATTACCAACAATAGAAATTCTAGAAATATCCTTTTTAATAATACTCTTAATAGTATTTTCCTCAATAATATCAGTAATAATAGTTCCAGCCTTATTATTAAAAGTAGATTTTGTAATAATAGGAATTTTAAACTTATCCCCTATCTCAGCACATCTATTATGAAGAACCTTTGCTCCCTCACTTGAAATCTCCATCATCTCATTATAAGAAACAGCAGTTAATTTTTTTGCACCTTCAATTTTATTAGGGTCTGCTGTATAAACACCATCAACATCTGAAAATATATAGCACTCTTTTGCTTTTAAAGCTGAAGCAATTGCAACAGCTGATGTATCTGAGCCTCCTCTTCCTAATGTTGTTATATCCAAGTTTTCATTAAATCCTTGAAATCCAGCTATAATAACAATTTTTCTATCTTCAAGTTCTTTTAAAATTCTAGTAGTATCAATATTTTCAATGATTGCATTTTGATTTGTATTATTCGTAAGTATGCCTGCTTGCCATCCAGTTAAAGATATAGCATTATATCCCATCTCATTTAATAATATACTTAATTTTGCAATTGATATTTGCTCGCCACAGCTAAGTAACATATCCATTTCTCTATCTTTTGTGTTTTTTGAAAGTTCTAGTGCTTCTTCAATTAGTTTATCTGTTGTTTTTCCTTGTGCTGAAAGTATTACTACTATATTATTATTTTTATTATATAAATCTATAATTTTATTTGCTACTAATTTTAATCTATCATTATCAGCAACTGAACTTCCTCCAAATTTCATTACAATTGTATCCATAAATTTACCTCTTTTAAATAGTATAAGAGAGCCTAGCAATATGTGGCTCTCTTATATTATATTAATCAAATAATTTTATGTTAATTTATATTTTCATTTTCAAATAACTTTCCATAAATCCATCTATATCTCCATCCATTACGCCGTGCTACATTTCCAACTTCAAAATTTGTTCTATGGTCTTTTACCATTGTATATGGACAAAATACATAAGAACGTATTTGACTTCCCCATGCTATTTCTCTTTGTTCTCCTTTTAAATCTTCAATTTTGTCTTTATGTTCTTGTTCTTTTAAATCAAATAATTTTGATTTTAACATTTTCATTGCAGTCTCCCTATTTTGAATTTGTGAACGTTCTGATTGGCATGCTACAACTATATTTGTTGGTATATGTGTAATTCTAACTGCTGAAGAAGTTTTGTTAATATGTTGTCCTCCTGCACCAGAGGCTCTATATGTGTCTATTCTTAAATCATCTGTATTTATATTTATTTCAATATCTTCTGTTATTTCTGGTAACACCTCTACTGATGCAAATGATGTATGTCTTCTTCCTCCACTATCAAAAGGAGATATTCTAACTAAACGATGTACACCTTTCTCACTTTTCATATATCCATAAGCGTTTTGTCCTACAATTTCAAAAGTTACACTTTTTAAACCTGCTTCTTCTCCTTCAAGATAATCTAGTTCTTTGACTTCATATTCATTTTTTGTAGCCCATCTTGTATACATTCTATATAGCATTTCTGCCCAATCTTGTGACTCTGTGCCTCCTGCTCCTGGGTGTATTGTAACAATTGCATTATTTGAATCGTATTTTCCAGACAATAATGTTTCTAGTTCGAGTTTTTCGAAATCTTTTAGTTGTTTTTTGCTATTTTTTATGATGTCTCCTGCTATTTCTTCGTCATATTCTTCCTTTGTTAGTTCTGCTAATTCTAATAAGTTTTTAATTTCATTTGCTAATTCTTTATATTTATTATATTTTCTTTTTATTTCTTTTATTTCAGATAATACTTTTGTTGTGCCTTCTGGATTATCCCAGAATTCACTTTTGCTTGTTTCTTTTTCTAATTCTTCTAGTCTTTTTTCTAATTGTGGTATGTCAAAGAGACTCACCTAAATTCTTTAGTTTTTCTTCTAGTTCTTGTAATTGTTTTATTGCTTCTTCTAGTTCTAACATGTTTATCACTCTCCTATATTTAGAATAGGGAGGAATAAATCCTCCCAAATCTGCCCATTTTTTTTTATTAATACATAATTTTTAAATTTATTGCCCGGAACTGGCAAATTTTAATATAGATTTCCTGCACTGTTTCGCTGAAGTAGAATTCGTCGATTCCAGTTCTTTCTTGTTTTATAACTACTTTACTTCTGTTTTTGCCCTCTTCATGTAAGAGCGCAAAAATTGCAAAGCATAACACCTCTGCAGGAAGCACATCGTAATTTGGTACATAATACACATGATGCTTTGATTTGATGATAGGTTTGAAAAACAGTACTGTGTAAGAAAAATCTTTAGAAATGTAAGCATATCCTTTTTGATATTCTCCTAATTCTTTTAGTTGCTTTTTATCAAGTTCTAATAATACACCTTCTTTTTTCATATTATGAACCTCCTTGTTGTTTTTGGGCAGATATATTAATACATTTATTTTAACATATTTATCGTTTAAAAGCAATAAAAAAACAGCAGTTTAGACTGCCATTTTTTATTTTTCATAAAAATCCAAAACATCATCATAAACTTTTTGGTTATCTTTTTCTGCTAATATTTCATGTCTCATATTAGGGTAATCAATGTTTTCAATTTTATCAAAACCTGCATCTATTAATACTTTATATGAGTCCTCTGCTCCTTTATTTCCACCAACACAAGGGTCATCTAATCCTCTTAGCAATAATAATTTTATTTCTTTATTTATGTTCTTATATAATTGTGGTTTATGCATCATTATATTAAGATGGAATAAATCATTAAATGCTGAACATGTAAATCCAATTCCACAATATGGGTCTTCTATATATGCTTTTATTGTTTCTTCATTATGGCAAATCCAATCACATTTTGTTTTTGGATTTTCAATACCTTTATTAAATTGTCCTATACTTAATGAAGATACTAATTTAGACTTATATTTTGGGCCACGGAACATTTTAATAATATTTGTAATAAATATTCCAAAATGTGCACCGCTTTGATAGTTTGGATATCCAGATAGTACAATTTTTTGATATTCTTGGGAATTTTCTTGAAGTAGTACACGAGTTATAATAGTTCCCATAGAATGTGCAAATATATAAATTGGAGTGTTTTTGAAATGTTCTTTTATATATTTTGTGATTATTTTTTGGTCTTCAATTAGTTCCATATATCCATTTTTTTCTTTAAAATATCCTAAATCTTTTGCATTACTTCCATGTCCTCTCATATTTGAGCTAACTACTGAAAATCCTTTTGCATTTAAGAATTGTATAAATTTTTCATATCGTTCTTGGTGTTCTTCCATTCCATGTATAACTTGTATAACTGCTTTTTCATTTTCTACTTTAAATATATGAATATCTAATTTATATCCATCTCTTGCGTTAATAAATACTTGTTCCAACTTCTTCCTCCTTGTACTAAATTAAGTTTAAATCTTCTAACATTTGTTTATGGTCATAAGATAAAGTCATTTCTTTAACTTCTTCTCCACATTCTATTGCACCTGCTATTAAACCCAAATATCCATTATTTGTTACCATATAAATTCTTCCTTTTTTACTTAACAAATAATATTACTCATTTTATAAAATTTGTAAAATTGATTTTTTCTTGCTCTGGAAGTTTAATTCCTTTTTCTTTTCCAGCTTCGATACATTTTAAATAATAAGCCATATTTCTTCCTAATATTCTCATTATTTGCATACCTTCTTCATCTTTCCTTACATCTTCTGGCGTTGCTCCATGCACCATATTCCAGTATCTTGATGAAATTATTGGCATTTGTGTAATTCCAAAATATTTATTTAATTGATCATAAGTTGCTGTTGTTCCAGCTCTTCTTGCTGAAATTACAGTTGCTGCAGGTTTGAATAAGAAAATATCTCCTTTTCCTGATTGAAATGGTGCATAAAATGCTCTATCCATAAATCCTGTTATATTTCCTGTTGCTCCTGCATAATGTACTGGACTTCCAAATATAAATCCATCTGCATTTTCTGCTTTTTCTAAAAATTCATTTACAACGTCATTGAAAACACATCTGCCAAGTTCTTCACATTTTTTGCATGCAATACATCCACCTACTGGTTTAAGTCCAAGCCAAAAGATTTCTGTTTGAATTCCTTCTTCATTTAAAGTTTTTGCTACCTCTGTTAAAGCTGTATAAGTACAACCTTCTTTATGAGGTCCTCCATTTACTAATAATACTTTCATAATTTTCTCCTTGTCAAAATTTTTATATTGTATAAGTTACCTCCTTAAATTCATTTTATGCTGTATTTTCTTTTTCTTTCCCTCATATTAAAGTTTGTTATATTTTTCATCTGTAATTTTCCAGTATTACTTTCTAAAATTTAATCTATGTTATTATAAGTTATTCTAGCAAATTTTTTTTACTTTGTAAATAGCATTTTTAATCCCTTACTAATAACTCTTATGAAGTACTATTATATTTTTATTGAATTTTATGTGAAATTGTAATATACTTAAGAATATAATAATTATTTTAACTTCTATTATGTAATATATTTGAAGTTAATGCACATTGAAAATCAAATAACAAGGAGGTAAAAAATGGCTAGAAGAAGAATTGAAGGGTACTGGACATGTAGTTATTGTGGTACAAAAGGTATTGGAGGTCTTACAAAAACATGTCCTAATTGTGGGCATCCACAATCAAAAGGACTAAAGTTTGAGTTAGACAGTGGTTCAAAAAAATATTTAGAACCAGAAATTGCTGAAAACTATGGCAAAGGAGCCGATTGGGTGTGTTCTTATTGCGGAAGCTATAACAGATACAATGATGAAAGTTGTAAAAACTGTGGAGCTGAAAAAGTTGAAGCAGAAGGTGATTATTTTGGAAATTCCATAACTGAACAGTCATCATCTCCTTGTAACAAGGAAGAATCCGGTGATGATTTTTATCAGCATAATAATGATATAGTGCAAAATACTAACTATAACAATTATGATGTTGATAAAAGCTCCTCTAATACCAAACTTAGCTTTATGAGAAATATCAGTTTAAAAGCTGTATTGGGTATATTGGGAGGAACTACTGCTATTATTGCAATAATAATGCTCTTAATCTCTATTTTTACACCAAAGATGTATGACGCGTAGAACTCAGTAATAAATCGTGGGATAGAATTATCACTATTCAAGAATTAAGAACATTTGATGAAAATGACTGGGATGTTCCAGCTGGCGGATGGGTTTATGATGAAAGGCAGGAAATCAGAGACTATGACCATGTAATTGATCATTATGATATTGAAGAACATCAAGTTCCTAGGAAAGAGATAGATCATTATGATTATAAATACTATGATAATGGTGATGGTACTTTTGATGAAGAAGAAATTCCAGTTTACACTACTGTATATGATATTGAATATGAAGAAGTGCCAGTATATGTTGATGTTCCTATTTATGATACCAAATATTATTATAAAATCGATAAATGGTGTTATAATAGGACTGAAAGCTCTTCTGGAGAGACTGATGATCCATATTGGCCAGAATTTAATTTAAGCGCTAAAGAAAGAGAATCTGGCAGAAATGAAACATATACAATTTATTTTGAAACTAAGGAAAAAAAGACATATTCTAAAAATGTTTCTTATGATGAGTGGAAAGAGTTCAATTTAGGAGAAAAGTATCATATAACTGTTGTAGCTGGAATTGTCACAGAGATTGAACCTTAATATTATTAATTACCAATGTGAAAATGGCTTTTGAGATTATTCTCAAGAGCCATTTCTATTTTATATATTTTTACTTATCTAATTTTTATAAGTATTGCTATTATTAATTTTTTCCACAACAATTTTTATATTTCTTCCCACTTCCACATGGGCAAGGATCATTTCTTCCAACCTTTGGCCCTTCATTAACAACTGTTTGACTATATTCTGGAGTACTAATCTTCTTACCACCATCAACACTATTAATAGCTTCTAATGCAGCACCAGTAATTTTAGCAGCCTCTTGTCTTCTAACATCTCCATTTTGTTGTCTAATGTTCATCAAAATTTTAACAACATCAACCTTAATGTTTGCTATCATTTCTTCGAACATATCCATACCTTCCATTCTGTATTTAACAACAGGATCTTGTTGTCCATAAGCTCTTAGTCCAATACCATTTTTAAGTTCATCCATACTGTCAATATGATCCATCCATTTTTCGTCAACAACTTTAAGCATTACAACTCTTTCAAGCTCTCTCATTTTTTCTTCTGTTATTTCTGTTTCTTTTTCTTGATATTTTTTAGTTGCTAAGTCTTTAAGTTCATTACTTATTGCTTCTACATCATCTTTATGTTCTTTGATATATTCTCCCATATCAAGACCAAAAATATTTGATATTTCTTGACTTAAAGATTCAATATTAACAATATTTTGTTCTTCTCCTTCAACATACATATTAACATTTTCTTCTGCTATTGTATTTATCATGTTTATTATAGTTTCTTTTAAGTTTTCACCATCTAAAACTTGTCTTCTTTGTTTGTATATAATTTCTCTTTGAACATTCATAACATCATCATATTTTAGGACGTTTTTACGAATGCCAAAGTTTCTTCCTTCTACTTTCTTTTGAGCATTTTCTACAGATTTTGAAATCATACCTAATGATATTGGCATATTTTCATCTGCACCTAAAGTATTATATACTTTTGTTATTCTGTCTCCACCAAATATTTTCATTAAGTCATCATCTAGTCCAATAAAGAATTGTGACTCTCCAATATCTCCTTGACGTCCAGAACGACCTCTTAACTGATTGTCAATTCTTCTTGATTCATGTCTTTCTGTTCCTATAATTTTTAATCCACCTGCATCTATTACCTTTTGTTTTTCATCTTTAATTTGTTCTTCATATTTATTAACTAATTTTTTAAATTCTTCTCTAGCTCTTAGAATATCTTGATTGTCTGTTTCATAATAAGTATTTGCTTCTTCAATTAAGTTTGCAGGAACTCTATTCTTTCTCATTTCTTCTTTTGCTAGATATTCACTATTTCCTCCAAGCATAATGTCAGTTCCACGACCTGCCATGTTTGTTGCTATTGTTACACTTCCAAGTTTACCAGCTTGTGCAACAATCATAGCTTCTTTTTCATGTGATTTAGCGTTTAATACTTCATGTGGAATTCTTTCAGCATTTAATAATTTACTTAATTTTTCAGATTTATCAATAGAAACTGTACCAACTAAGACTGGTTGTCCTTTTTCATGACTTTCTTTTATGCTTTCTACTACTGCTCTAAATTTAGCATTTTCATTTTTATATATAACATCGTTTTTATCATCTCTAATCATTGGTTTATTTGTTGGTATTTCTACAACATCTAAGTTATAAATTTCTTCGAATTCAGCTTCTTCTGTCATAGCAGTACCTGTCATTCCTGATAATTTATCATACATTCTAAAGTAGTTTTGGAATGTTATTGTTGCTAAAGTTTTAGATTCATCTGCTATTTTTACCTTTTCTTTTGCTTCAATTGCTTGATGTAATCCATTGTTGTATCTTCTTCCATACATAATACGTCCTGTAAATTCATCTACAATTAAAACTTCTCCATCTTTTACGATATAGTCTATATCCTTTTTCATAACACCATGAGCTCTTAATGCTTGATTTACATGGTGTACAAGTGTAGAGTTTTCTAAGTCATTAAAGTTTTCTAATCCAAAGAATTCTTCTGCCTTTTTTATACCTTTTTGTGTTAATGATGCAGATTTTGCTTTTAAGTCTACTATATAATCGTATTTTTCATTATCTTCAGCTTGTTCAAAATCTTTTACATCTTCTTCTACAATTTCCTTTACTTCTAATTTTCTAACAAATTCGTTTGCTTTTTTATATAAATCTGATGATTCATTTGCTCTACCTGAAATTATAAGTGGTGTTCTTGCTTCATCAACTAAAATACTGTCTATTTCATCGACAATTGCATAATGTAGTTCTCTTTGAACTAATTGATTTTTGTAAATTACCATATTATCTCTTAAATAGTCAAATCCAAATTCATTATTTGTTCCATAAGTGATGTCAGCACCATAAGCGTTTTGTTTTGCTTGTGGGTCCATACCAGCTATTACTAATCCTACTGAAAGTCCTAAAAATTTATATAATTTTCCCATCCATTCACTATCTCTTTTTGCCAAGTAATCATTTACTGTGATAACGTGTACGCCTTTTCCTTCTAATGCGTTTAGATATACTGGTAGTGTAGCAACAAGTGTTTTTCCTTCACCTGTTTTCATTTCAGCAATTCTTCCTTGATGTAATATAATTCCACCTATTAATTGAACATCAAAATGTCTTAATCCTAATGTTCTTTTAGATGCTTCTCTTACAACTGCAAATGCTTCTGGTAGTATGTCATCTAATGTTTTTCCATTTTCTAATTCTTTTTTGAAATAATCTGTTTTTCCTCTTAGTTCTGAATCAGTTAATTTTGATATACTTTCTTCTAATTCATTAATTTGATTTACAATTGGCATTACCCTTTTAACTTCTTTTTCACTGTATGTTTTAAATAGTTTCATAATGGTATATTCCTCCTAAGTTTATATTTTTACTTTGTTACTATATCATTAAAATTTCTTTTTAGCAAGGTTTTTTGGCAATTTTTTCCGTTAATTTTTTCCTATCAATTCTTTATCATATAAATCCTTAAAAATCAACTTATCTACAGGAGATATTTTATCTAAATTACTATAATTTAACCATTTTATTTCTTGAATTTCAGAATCAGGTTTTATTTCTCCTGTAAATTCTGCTGTATAGCAAGTCATTTTTACTAATATTCCCTAGCTTTTACATTCAATTCTTTTAATATTTTATAGTGTATTTCTGGATTTGGCTTTAATTCTTTGACTGCTTCTTTTGAATATACTAATGTAAATATATCATCAATTGGAGCTTTATTTATTATGTTTTGATTATTTTTTCTATATGTTTCTATTATTGGTCATTATCTATTAAATGAATCGTTCTTATTGTATTATAATTATTTAAAAATAGCAATATATTTAAATAGCAAAATGTAATATTGGCTATTTATTTTACATATATTTTAGTAATTAGTTAGAAAAGAGGATTATATATGTTTATTTTTAATTTTAAAGTAAATGGTGGTAAAATATTTAAGTACTTTTTTATATGTGTAATTATTTTATTAGTTATTATTTTTGGTATTGTCTCTTGTAAGGTTTTTAAAGGAGCAAATGATGCATCAAAATCGCAAACTTGTATCCCTAAAAATGGAATTTCACAAATACAAGCTAAAAATTATACTAATATTTTAAAATCTGTTCATGAAAATATTGACTCTTATGTTGGTAAAAAGATTTGTTTTACAGGTTATGTTTATAGAGTTTTAGATTTACAAGAAAATCAATTTATTTTAGCTAGAAATATGATTGTAAATTCAAATTCTCAAACAGTAGTTGTTGGTTTTCTTTGTGAACAAGATAATAGTAAAGATTTTAATAATGATACTTGGGTGGAAGTAACTGGCGAAATTACTAAAGGTGATTATCATGGTGATATGCCTATTATAAAAGTAACAGAAATGCATGTAGTTAATGCTCCTTCTGAAGAATATGTTTATCCTCCTGATGATAGCTATATTCCAACTTCAGGATTATTATAAAAAAAGCAACTAAATTTAATTAGTTGCTTTTTTTATTCCCATTCAATTGTTGCTGGTGGTTTAGATGTTATATCATAAACTACTCTATTTACATGGTCTACTTCATTTACAATTCTACTTGAAACTTTTTCCAAAACATCATAAGGAATTTTAGACCATACACCTGTCATAAAATCTACTGTTTCTACTGCTCTAAGTGCTATTGTATAGTCATATGTTCTTTCATCTCCCATAACCCCTACTGATTTTAGATTTGTCAATACTGCAAAATATTGATTAATTGATTTATGTAGTCCTGCTTTTGCAATTTCTTCTCTAAAAATTGCGTCTGCTTCTTTTAGTATATCTAGTTTATCATCTGTGATGTCTCCAATAATTCTGATTGCTAATCCAGGTCCTGGAAATGGTTGTCTGAATACTAGATTTTCTGGAATTCCTAGTTCTAGCCCTGTTTTTCTAACTTCATCTTTAAATAGGTCTCTTAATGGTTCAATAATTTCTTCAAAGTCTACATAGTCAGGAAGTCCACCTACATTATGATGACTTTTTATTACTGAGCTTTTTCCAAGTCCACTTTCAATAACATCTGGATAAATAGTTCCTTGTACTAAATAATCTACTTTGCCTATTTTGTGAGCTTCTTCTTCAAATACTCTTATAAACTCTTCTCCAATAATTTTTCTTTTCTTCTCTGGGTCTGTTACTCCTGAAAGTTTTGATAAAAATCTATCTTTTGAGTTGACTCTAATTAAGTTTATATCAAATTGTTCTTTAAAGATTTTTTCAACCTCATCTCCCTCATTTTTTCTAAGAAGTCCATGGTCAACAAAAATACAAGTTAGATTTTTTCCAATTGCTTTGCTAAGCAATACTGCTGCAACAGAAGAATCCACTCCTCCTGATAAAGCACATAGCGCTTTTTTATCTCCTACTTTTTCTTTTATGGATTTTATTGAATCTTCTACAAATGATGAAATTACCCAGTCTCCTGAACATTTGCAAATATTAAATAGAAAATTATGTATTACTTTTATTCCATTTTCTGAGTTATTAACTTCTGGATGGAATTGAATTCCATATCTCATTTTTTCTTCGTTTTCTATCCCTGCATTTGGGCAAGATTCTGTTTTGGCTATATTTTTAAATCCTTCTGGTAAACTTTCTACATAGTCTGTATGGCTCATTAAGAAATTATTTGTATCTTCAAATCCTTCAAATAATTTTGATTGATTGTTTATTTTTACAGGTATTACACCATATTCTCTTTTATCTGCTCTTGCAACTTTTCCTTTAAGAATATGTGTCATAAGTTGCATTCCATAACAAATTCCCAGTATTGGAATTTCTAGGTCAAATATTCTTTCATCACATTTTGGTGCGTCTTCACCATAAACACTGGCAGGTCCTCCTGTAAATATAATTCCTTTTGGATTTTTTTCTTTTATTTTTTCTATTGAAATATTATAAGGCACTACTTCTGAATAAACATTACATTCTCTTACTCTTCTGGCAATTAGTTGGTTATATTGTCCACCAAAGTCTAAAATAAGTATTAGTTCATTTTTTTTCATATCTAATCTCCTATATTTTATTTTTTATCAACCTCTTTAAGCATAACATCATGAGCGCTACCTTCTGCAATACTTACATTTGAAACTATAGTTAATCTAGCTTTTTCATGTAATTCTTTAATTGATGTAGCTCCACAGTTACACATTGTAGATTTTACTTTACTAACTGTTACTTCTAAATTATCTTTTAAAGACCCAGCATAAGGAATGTAAGAGTCAACACCTTCTTCAAATGATAATTTCTTTTTGTCTCCTCCTAAGTCATATCTTTGCCAGTTTCTAGCACGATTTGAACCTTCTCCCCAATATTCTTTTACATAAGTATTTCCTATTTTTAATACTCTTGTGGGGCTTTCATCAAATCTTGCAAAATATCTTCCCATCATAACGAAATCTGCTCCTAATGCTAATGCAATTGTAATGTGATGGTCATGAACAATTCCACCATCAGAACAAACTGGTATGTAAATTCCTGTTTTTGCAAAATATTCATCACGAGCTTCTATAACATCTATTAAAGCGCTTGCTTGTCCACGGCCAATTCCTTTTGTCTCACGTGTAATACAGATAGAGCCTCCTCCTACACCAACTTTAATAAAGTCTGCTCCTGCTTCTGCTAAATAATTAAATCCTTCTTTGTCTACGACATTTCCTGCTCCAATTTTTACACTATCTCCATATTTTTCTCTTACAAAATCAATAGTTTTCTTTTGCCATACAGAATATCCATCTGATGAATCCATACATAGCAAATCAACTCCCGCTTCTACTAATGCTGGAATTCTTTCTGTATAATCTCTTGTATTAATTCCTGCTCCTACAATATATCTTTTATTTTCATCTAGTAATGAGTTTGGATTATTTTTTCTTTCTTCATAATCTCTTCTAAATACAAGATATTTTAGGTTTCCTTCTTTTGTTAAGATAGGTAAACAGTTTATTTTCTTTTCCCATATAATATCATTTGCTTCTGATAGTGTTATTCCTTCTTCTGCACAGATTATGTTTTCAGCTTTTGTCATATAGTTATCAATTGGAGCATCTTGATTATCACGTGTTAAACGATAATCTTTATCTGTTACTAATCCTAGGAATCTTCCATTTGATGTTCCATCTTCTGTTATTGTAACTGTTGAGTGTCCTGTTTCTTCTACTAGTGCTAGAACTTCTCTTAATGTTGTTCCGCTTTTTACATTTGAATCACTTATTACAAATCCTGCTTTGTGTTTTTTTACTCTATATACCATTTGTGCTTGTGATTCTATTGATTGTGCTCCATATATAAATGCTACTCCTCCTTCTCTTGCAAGTGCAATTCCCATTTCTTCTCCTGATACTGATTGCATTATTGCTGAGACCATTGGTACATTTGCTGAGTATTTTGGTTCTTCTCCTTTTTTGAATTTTACTAGTGGTGTTTTTAGACTTACATTGTCTGGTATGCATTCCTCTGTTGTTAAGTTTGGTAATAATAAAAATTCGTTAAATGTTCTTGAAATATCTTCTAAGATTTTTGCCATGTTTATTTCCTCCTAATTTTTAATTCATATATTTAGTATAACATATAATTATATAAATTCCAAGAAAATCCAACTAATTTCTATCAAATATTGTTTTTACTACTCCCTCGTCAATTAAAGTAGCAAAAACATTTTTTATTATAATTAATATGATAGGTCCAAGTAACATTCCAATTACTCCTATAAACTTAAAACCAGTGTACATAGCAATTAAAGTAAAAATTGGATGTGTTCCAATATGTTTGCTTACTAATTTTGGTTCTATAAATTGTCTTACTATGGACATAATTGCAAATAAAACTAAAATTGCAATCCCTAATTTTAAATCACCATTTAACCCTGAAATAATAGCCCAAGGAATCATAACTGTACCAGAACCTAAAATTGGTAATGCATCAACAAAACCAATAAATATTGCCATTAGTAATGGAAATTCAATGTTAAATTTTGCAAATTTTAAAATATAAAGACCTATTAAAGAAATCATAAAAGATACAAAAATTAGAGTTACTTGCGCTTTTAAATATGCTCCTAATGTTTTTGTTATTTCTCTTAAATGTGTTCCTAATTTATATACCCATTTTTCTGGCAAATGATGTTCTAATTGGTCTAATATATATACTTTATCAACACAAATAAAGTACAATGACATTATTGTTACAGCAAAATAAATAGCTATTTTAGGAATTGATGTTATTACATTTAACAATCCATTTAGTGCATTACGTAGCCATTCTGATAATGTATTTAAAAGTCCTCCTGTTGAATTTTGTAGTATTGAACTTATTTCATTTGGAAGATGATATTTTTCAAAGTCGAAGTTTTGTACAAAATTTTGAGATAATCTATAAATTTTTTCTACATATCCATTTAGTCCTTGTAATAAGTTTGATGCTTCTGAAAAAAGAGAAATCATACCCCAAATAATTACTCCTAAAATAATAGCAGATACAACTATAAAAATTATTATTGAACTTGTTTTTCTTGTAAGTTTCATTTTTCTCATTAAAAGTCTGATTATTGGTTCAATAATAAGTGATATAATAAATGCAATTAAAAATGGCATATAAAAAGCTGATAGCTTAAATGCCAATATTAACCCAATTAAAATTAAAACTACATATAAAATTTTTCTACATACTCTTGTCCAATATGACATGTCAATAATCATGTTAATTTCTCCTTGATTTATTATATGTATTTTTATTTTTTATATTCTATAATTGCTAAAAAAGGGAAAAAGTCTAGCCCTTTTTCCCTACTTTTTATTTCACTTTTTATCCATTATTTTTTCCTGTATTACAATTACATATATCACTTATTGTTGTACATACATGGTCTTGTCCTAGTTCCATTTCACTATGTGCTAAGTCCCCTATTGTTAATATTCCTATAACATGGTTGTTTTGGTCACATACTGGTAGTCTTCTTATTTGATTACTTGCCATTTTACTTTCTGCATTTGTCATTTCATCGTCTTCTTTACAAGTGCATACATTTGTTGACATTATTTCGCTTGCTGTTGTATTACAACAATCTTTGTCACATGCTACTGTACGAAGTAAGATGTCTCTATCTGTTAAAATCCCACATATACAGTTATTGTTATCACATACTGGTATACATCCAATGTGTTTTTCATTCATTAATTTTGCTACTTCACTTATTTTTGTTTCTGGTTTTACACAGCATACATTTTCACACATACAATCTTTTACTTTCATTTTTATTCCACCTTTCAAAATTTCTCATTTTTATTATTTGTGGAATTTTTAAAAATATTCAAATTTATTTTTTCATTTTTTGAAATTTTTGGTAAAAAAATAGAGGGGGATATGACTCCCCCATTTGTTCAAAGATTATAATAGAAACCAAGAATTTCTTCTAATACTTCAAGATCTTCTTCAGTGATCCTATTATATTCACTGTCATCTTTTCGCATATCTGCAAGAAGTCTTTCTACAGTTTCTTTAATGCTTTTTAATTCCCGTAATCTAATTCTATTGGGAATTTTGTGATCTTGGAATCTCTTCCATTCAGAAATTAAATTTTTTAAGCCCTCATACATACTTTGAACCTCCTAGAAATTTATTTATTCAGATGTTTACATTATAACATTTTTCTTTCTTTATGTCAATAACAATATGTCAATTCTTAAAGTTATGTAGTGATTTCCCATACAATAAAAAGGAGGGGAATTACTCTCCTACCTTCTTTTCGAAGCCTCTATAATCAAGTAAGTAAAAATATTATCAAGGATTAATTCATCTTCTTCCTTGATTTTTTCAAACTCTTCTTTTCTGCTTCGTACTTCTGCAAGCATTACTTGGATGCTTTTTGCAATGTACCTAAGATGCTTATTTATTGTGTTAATCATTTCACTGTCATTTGCTTTTACTGCTTCCTGTTTTTTTTCATTGTAAAATGTCCATTCATCCAATAATACTTTTAATCCTTCATACATAATTTTTTCCTCCTGCATAATGCTTCTACTTTTACTATTAGTTATGTTAATTATAGCATTTTTAAAGGACTAAGTCAATTTTCAAAAATATCAAAACTACTATTAGGCTCAAATTCTCTCATAAATGGAGGTCTGCCTGGTCCAGGACCAAATGGTGGTCTAACTGAAGGACGAGCTCCAGGTCCAGGTGGTGGAAATGGTGGTCTTGGTCCAACAGGTGGTCTTCCAGGTCTATTTAGCAATTCTCTAATCAATAAAATTTTTATTAAATCACGCAAACCTCTATTAAATTGTCTAGTTTCTCTTTTCTCATTTGTAGTTTCTTTTATTTTAGTATCAGCTCTTTTATCAGATTGCTTTGTATAAGTATTAGTATTACTTCTAACGTTATTTGTTAAATTAATATTAATTTGAGTTTCATTTTGATTTTCTAAAGCAAAATAAATTTCATCTGTCATTCTTTCTAATTCTTCGTCTGTTATATTTGATGAACTATTACTACATCTTTTACTTACCATAGGATATACTATTTTATATATTTCTGGATAGCATTTTTCCAATTCGCTATTTTCTAAATTCACATTATTAGAATATTGATTATGATTATTTTGATAGTTATCTACTGCTGGGTAACCTAAAATACTTCTTATGTACTCATCATAAGTTTCATTATACATAATAAACCTCCCTCATTTTTCTTTTATATAATATGAGAGAGGTTGTATTTTGGTTATATGTTATTTACTAAATTTTTGAATTTATGACCACGGTCAGCGAAATCTTTAAACATATCAAAACTTGCACTGGCAGGAGAAAATAAAACTACATCTCCTTTTTTCGCTACTTTTTTTGCAATTTCTATAGTTTGTTCTAATGTATCACATATATTTACAGGAATTTTCTTGTTTTGGCTTTCACTTTCAACTTTTACTACATCATAGATTTTCCCTGCTGTTTGACCAATTAAAATCAAATTTGATACTTTATTTAAAATTGGTTTTCCAAGTGGTTCATAGTCTAAGTTTTTGTCATATCCCCCAGCTATTAGTATAATATTTTCATCAAAACTGTTAATTCCTGATAGTGTTCTTGTTGGAGAAGAACTTGCAGAGTCATTATACCATTTAACTCCATTTATTTCTCTAATAAATTCTATTCTATGTTCAACTGGTTTAAATTCTTTTATTGCTTCTATTGCCACATCAATATCTACTAATGTTTTTGTTGTTGCAATTGCTGCCACTATATTTTGATAATTATGCTTTCCTCTTAGTATAACTTCTTTTGTATCTAAAATGTGTTTTCTAACTTTATCATTACATTCTTTAATAATATTTTCATCTACAATAAAACCATTTTCCAATTTTGTTTGGCTACTAAAATATATTACTTTTCCATTTGCCTCTTTGGCAGATTCTTTTGTAATAGGATTATCATAATTTAAAATTAATATTCCATTTTCATCTTGATATTTGTAAATATTTTTTTTAGCATCAATATATTCTTGATAGTCTTTATGTATATTTAAGTGATTTGGTGTAATATTAGTTATAACAGCAATATCTGGACTTGTTTTCATATTCATCAATTGGAAACTGCTTAATTCTAAAACTACAATATCATCTGGTGTCATTTCTGGTAACCTTGTGAAAAGTGGCGTTCCTATGTTTCCACCTAAAAATGTGTTGTAGTTTGCCTTCCTTAAAATGCTATTTATCATACTTGTTGTTGTAGTTTTTCCATCACTTCCAGTTACACCTATAATTTTTGCTGGACACATTTCCATTAGCATTTCTACTTCTGTTGTTATTATTGCTCCTTCATTTGCTGCTTTTTCTAGTTCTATTCTTGTTGGTAAGCAACTTGGAGAGCGGAAAATTATATTAAATCCTATTAATTTTTCAAGACAATTTTTTCCAAATTCAAATTTAAATTCATACATTGTTATTTTTTCCATAATGTTTTGTGGAATTTCATCTAGATTTCTTTCATCAAATACTGTTACTTGTGCTTTTTTTTCATATAAATAATCTAGTAGTGGTAAATTGCTTACTCCTAATCCTATTACAGCAATTTTACGGTATCTTATATATTCATTAAATTCTTTTAGTTTACTATTTTCATAACTCATTAGCTTTTTCCTCTCTTAATTTTAACAATTAAAATATTAGTATTTTTATACATTATATCTTATTTTTTTATTTTTCGTTACTATTATAACACTTTTTTATAAAAAAACAAATTTTACTAGAATATTTTTATTATTTTTGTACACAATATTTTTAGAAGTTGAATGGAGGTGCTTTTCAATGTCAAATAAGAATAATCAAAAAAATAACAACAAAAACAATAATAACAATCAAAATCAAAACAATGAAAAACAAAACAATAACAATAAATAAGAACTGTATATAGTTAATATTTTATTTTGTAGCTCTTTTTTAAGAGCTATTTTTTATTTTTCTATTGAATATTATGTAAAATATGCTATAATATTAAACAAGTTAACTATTGTTGAATTAATATCATTTAATTTAAAGGAGGACAAAATTATGCGGAAATCAAAAATCTTTTTAATTCTTTCAGTTTTATGTTTGGCAGTTTTTTCATATATTTGTTTTATTGCCAAATTACCAAGTAACCTGCCATGGAACACAGTACGCATTATTCTTATTGTGCTAACTATTATTTTTTGTATTATTTCTATTTGGTTAAATAACCTAGAATATAATACTGAATATGTAAAAAAAGGCGATGAGAAAATTGCAGAGTTAAGGGAAAAAAGTAATAACATAGCTTTGGTAGTTGCTGCTTATTCAAAGTACATTTATGAAAATCTTCCTTCAGATTTAAAAGAAGAATATTCTATTATAATTAATAAAGATGATGAATATCTTCTTGATATGAATGAGAATTGTAATTTAATGCATTCAGAAATAATGAAGGATAAAAGTGAACAACAATTCCTTACAGTTGCTTGCCTTGTAGACGCTTTAGTTTCTGGGTGGAAAATTAGCAGTACCATTCCTAAAGAATTCGCTTTTTTGGATGAGTTGGTTTATACTAATTGTGGACTTGCTTGTTATGTTGCGTTTAACCTAATTGATTTACCCTATTGCGATTTAAACACAAATTATTATGTTAGTAAGTTCAATGACGTACTTGCTGGGAGTTACTATGATAAGGTATGTGGCAAGGCTTCTACAATTATGTATGAAGCATTAATACTTGAATTGTTATACAATGATTTTTGCGAAAAGTCCGAAGAATAATTTTTCTTTAATGTTAATGAAAAAGGCGGAGAGTTTTATACTTTCCGCTTTTACCTTTAAATTTATTATTTATTATTATAAGTAGTATGTAATAATTTTTCTGCTCTATAACTACCTGGTGTTTCCAAATATTCCTCATATACCTTTTTAATTACAGGATTTTGATGTGACTTTCTAATACTGAATTTTTCATCTATTTTATATAAGCTATCTGCCCTTAGTCTTCTTACATCTACATTTGCACGAATTTCCGAACTTTTTATAGGTTGACCTCCACCCATTACACATCCTCCTGGGCATGCCATAATTTCTACAAATTGATAATCCGCTTCTCCAGATTTTATTTTTTCCATAATTTTTTGAGCATTTCCTAATCCACTTGCAACAGCTACTTTAATATCAATTCCATTAATATTTACTATTGCTTCTTTTATACCTTTTTCTCCTCTTACATCTTTGAAATCAATTTTATCCAAATCTTTACCTGATAAAGTGTCTTGTGCAGTTCTTAAAGCTGCTTCCATAACACCACCTGTTGTACCAAAAATACTAGCAGCTCCTGTTGATTCTCCTAATGGATTATCAAATTCACTATCTTCTAAATTATCAAATTTAATATTTGCATATTTAATCATTCTAGCAAGTTCTCTTGTTGTTATTACACAATCAACATCTAAAAGTCCATTATTTGATAATTCCTTTCTTTGACTTTCATATTTTTTTGCAATACATGGCATTACTGAAACTACATAAATTTTTTCAGGGTCAATATTTTCTTTTTTTGCATAATATGATTTTATTAAGCTTCCTAACATTTCATGTGGTGATTTACAACTAGATAGATGTGGTAATAATTCAGGATAATTTATTTCTATATATTTAATCCAACCAGGACAACACGATGTTATCATTGGCAAATTATCATTTTCTTTAAATCTTTCAATAAATTCATTAGCTTCTTCCATTATAGTAAAATCTGCACCTGTATTTGTGTCAAAAACTTTATCAAATCCTAATCTTCTTAAAGCTGTAACCATTTTACCAGTAACATTTGTACCAATTGGCATGTCAAACTCTTCGCCTAATGCTACTCTTACAGCTGGAGCAGGTTGAATAACTACATAACTATCTGAATCTTTTAACTTAGCCCATACATCATCAATATTTTCTTTTTCATGTAAAGCTGCTGTTGGGCAAGCTTGTATACATTGACCACAATTTACACAATTTGTATCATTTAAACTTTTTCCATAAGATGTTGAAATATTTGACTCAAATCCTCTATTTGCACAATCAATGGCACCTATTTTTTGAACATTTTTACAAACAGCAACACATCTTCTACACAATATACATTTATTAGGGTCTCTTACAATGGCAGGAGATAAGTTATCAATTTCGTTTTCTTCTCTTTCTCCTTTAAACTCTATTGACTGAATATTAAACTTTCTAGCTAGTTGTTGTAACTCACAATTTCCCATTCTTGAACAAGTTAAACAGTCTTTATCATGATTAGATATAATCAAATCTAAAATAACATGTCTTGCTTCCATAATCTCAGGAGTATTAGTTTTTATTACCATACCTTCTTCAACTTTTTGGATGCAAGAAGTTGCAAAACCTCTTCTGCCTTCAACTTTAACTATACACATCCTACAATCGCCAATCTCGTTTATGTCTTTTAAAAAGCATAATGTAGGAATATCAATTCCTGCTTTTTTTGCAGCTTGTAATATTGTAGTTCCTTTAGGTACTGATATATTTTGATTATCTATAGTTATATTTACTAATTCTTCTTTCATTTTTCCTCCAACTTGTGCCAAAGGGGACGTCCCTTTTTGGCACATTTTATTTTTCTTTTATATGATACAATCTCCTGTTGTCGATTGCATAAGTAATCTGTAACTCTACGCAGCATACTATATACGTAATTCACTTCGTTCAAACGTCTATAGCAACTTTCGTTCGAACAGATTACTTAATTGCCTTAAATGGACACTTTGTTAGACATGTACCACATTTGATGCATTTTTCTTGATTTATTTTTCTAACTTCTCTTGCTTCTCCTTCTATTGCATTTACTGGACAATTTTTTTGACATAGCCCACATCCTTTACATTTGTCTGCTTCTATTTCTATTTGTGTTAGATTTTTACATTCTTTGCTTCTGCATTGTTTATATGTAACATGTTCTTTATATTCTTCTCTAAAATATTTTAATGTGCTTAATACTGGATTTGGTGCACTTTGCCCTAGTCCACATACACTTGATTCTCTAACATTTAATGCTAATTTTTCTAGTTTATATATATCTGCTTCTGTTCCTTCTCCATTACATATTCTTTCTAATATTTCGTGCATTCTTTTTGTTCCAATTCTACATGGTGTACATTTTCCACAACTTTCTGATACTGTGAAGTCTAAGTAAAATTTTGCTATACTTACCATACATTTTGTATCATCCATAACTATAAGTCCACCTGAACCCATCATTGAACCTATTTCTTTTAGCGATTCATAATCTATTGGTGTATCTAAATGTTCTTTTGGTATACATCCTCCTGACGGTCCACCTGTTTGTGCTGCTTTAAATTCTCTATTATTTGGAATTCCTCCACCTATGTCATAAACTATTTCTCTTAGAGTTGTTCCCATTGGTACTTCTACTAATCCTATATTATTTACATTTCCTCCTAATGCAAATACTTTTGTTCCTTTTGATTTTTCTGTTCCTATGTTGTTATACCAATCTGCTCCATTTATAATTATTTTTGTTATATTTGCATAAGTTTCTACATTGTTTATAAGTGTTGGCTTACCCCATAATCCTGATACTGCTGGATATGGTGGTTTTACTCTTGGATGTCCTCTTCTTCCTTCAATTGATTCTAATAGTGCTGTTTCCTCTCCACATACAAATGCTCCTGCTCCTAGTCTAATTTCTATATCAAATTCAAATTTTGTTTCAAAAATGTTTTTACCTAATATTCCATATTCTTTTGCTTGGTCTATTGCTATTTGGAATCTTTTAACTGCTATTGGATATTCTGCTCTAACATATATGTATCCTTTATTTGCTCCTATTGCATATCCTGCTATAATCATAGCTTCTATAACACAATGTGGGTCTCCTTCTAATATACTTCTGTCCATAAATGCTCCAGGGTCTCCCTCATCTGCGTTACATACTACATATTTTTGGTCTGATTCAACATTTTTAGTTGATTCCCACTTTAGACCTGTTGGGAATCCTGCTCCTCCACGTCCTCTTAGTCCTGATTTTTTAATTTCTTCTATTACTTCATCTTGTGTCATAGTTTTTAACACTTTTTCTAGAGCTACGTATCCATCAAAGGCTATATATTCATCAATATCTTCTGGATTTATTACTCCGCAGTTTTTTAATGCTATTCTTTTTTGTTTTTTATAGAAGTTAAGTTCATCTAAACTGTTTACTTTAGTTCCATCAATATCTTTGCAAAGTAGTCTTTCTACTTTTTTTCCTTCTATAATATGTGTTTGTATTATTTCTTCACAATCTTCTGGCTTAACCATAGCATAAAATGTGTCTTCTGGTCTTATTATTACTATTGGCCCTTTTGCGCATAATCCAAAGCATCCTGTTTTTATTACTCTTACATTTTCTATGTTTTTTTCTTTAATTATTTTTTTGAAATTTTCTAATATTTCTACTGATTTTGATGATGTACATCCTGTTCCATGACATACTAGTATGTGTTTTTCTCTTGTGTCTAATTTTGTATTTACTCTTAATTCTAGTTCTTTTCTTTTTTGCTCTCTTATATCATTTATTTCTTTTAATGTTTTCATAAATTATTCTCCCTTCAAAGATAATCTCCTATTTTAGCAATTCATCTAAAACTTCATCCAATTTTTTTACAGTTGCTTTTCCATAAACTTCGTCATTGACTGTAAACACAGGTGCTAGTCCACAAGCTCCTACACATCTAGTTTGGTCAATTGAAAACATTCCATCTTCTGTTGTTTGACCTGGTTCTATTTTTAGTCTTTCTTTTAATCTATCTAATATTTTTTGTGAACCTTTTACATAGCATGCTGTTCCTAAGCAAACTGATATTGTGTATTTTCCTTTTGGTTCTAATGTAAATCTTGAGTAAAATGTTATTACTCCATATATTTCTGCCATTGGTATTTTAAGAAATTCTGATATTTTTGTTTGAGATTCTTTTGGAATATATCCAAAATGTTCTTGAACTTCATTTAAAATTTGAATTAAATTATCTTTTACTGGTAAATATTCTTGAAACAATCCGTCCATAAATTGGTCTATTTGTTTGTTATTACAATCTTTTTCTTTATTCATTTGTTACCTCCTTGTTACATTATATTTTTGTAACTATAGAGATTATATCAAAACTAAAATTTTTATACAATATTTTTTTGTTTTTATTTGGCATTTTTTGTCATAAGAGGATGGTTCGTTTTAAGATAGCCGTTTGAGTTTAACAAATTATTGATATTTTATGCATTGTGCTGAAACGTTTTTTGACTTTATGTAACGTTTTATGTTATAATATAAGTATCTAAAAAATTTTAGGAGGTACAGTAAGAATGGAAACAACAACACGGAACAACACAACGAACACAGAGGAACTCAAAATGAAGACTTCTTTGATTAAAGATCAGATCAGGTTTGGTCAGCTAAAACATCAGAAAGTTGTCACTGTAGCTTTTCCTAATTCGGATAGAGTTAGCGATGAAGCTATTGAGCAAGAGTTTCAAAAGTATTTGAAGTACAAACCTAATTTTACTTCAAAGCAGTCTATCGCAACAGTAGGTTCCAACAGTGTTTCGTTGTGGACCATCGAAATCTAACACCATTCGGCGGGGGGAGAGATACATATCCCCCTGTTTTTTTAATTCTTTTTTATAAAAATTAAAAATTTACTAGACTATGCATTTTTTTTGTGATATTATATAACATATAAATCAAAAGAAAAACTTTGGAGGTCAATAATGAATAAAATTACAAAAATAATATTAATAATAATTACATTTTTTATATTAATTTTTACAAATATAAACTATATAAATGGTGTTGACTTAAATTTAACAGAAAATTCTTCAAACAGTAACTCTTATAATACAAACACTGATTATGACGAAGACGAAGATGATTATGAAAACCAATATAATACTTCAAACTCTACAACAAATACAACATCAAGCAGTTCAACTAACACTCCTTCTGCTAGAGTTACATCTACTACAAATTCTGATTTAGAATTATCAAATATTTTAAATATTTTTTTAATAGTTGTAGGTGTTATATTAATATTACTAGCTGTAGCAATTTTACTAAAATTAAATAGATAATTTTAAAGCTAAAATTTCATTTTTTGAAAGTTTTTAGCTTTTTTTTGATATTTTAGTCATTTTTTGTATGTATATTTTGTCCATATTTTAAAATAATAATAATAGATTTTTATAAATCTATTATTTTTTAAGGAGGACAATTTCATGAACAAAAAATTTTTTGTTTTTTTCGGTATTATTGTATCTATTATCTTTTCTTTTACATTTTGTTTTGCTACAAATAATGATGGTATGGGAAAAGCTGTAAATGATGTTAGAAATTTTGTAGGTGGTGTTGAAGGTACTGTTGAAAATGCTGCAAAAGATGTTTCTAATGTTTCTAAAGATGCTACTGGTTCAGTAGAAAACGGATTAGATAACGACCAAAATAATAGAAATGATACTGCTGGTTTTACTACAAGTGGAAACGATGGTCAATATACAGCAACTAGAACATCAACTGATGATACAACATTAATGGGTATGACTTCTACTGCTTGGACTTGGCTTATTTTAGGAATTGCTGCTATAGCTATTATTGCAGTTGTTTGGTATTATTCTATGCAATTTACAAAAACATCTAATCATAATGATGACAATAATAGATTAGATTAATTATTGCAGGTTTGGATTTTTCGTGATATACTATTGCTACATTAAAAATAAGAGGTAAATTTATGGAAACAAAATTAATTGCGAAAAATCCTACTGCTTTTCATAATTATACTATTGAAGATAAATTAGAAGTAGGTATTGTTCTTTCAGGTACAGAAATAAAATCTATTAGAAATGGTAAAGCAAATATGAAAGACAGTTATGCTATAATTAAAAATGCTGAAGTATACATAGTTGGAATGCATATTAGTCCTTATGAACAAGGAAACATCTTTAATAAAGATCCTTTAAGAGATAGAAAATTACTTTTAAATAGACGTGAAATCAATAAGTTAATTGGTCTTACTAAACAAAAAGGTTATAGCTTAGTTCCTATTAGTATGTATTTTAAAGGTAGTTTAGTAAAAATAGAACTTGGGTGTGGTAAAGGTAAAAAACTATATGATAAACGTGAAGACATTGCTAAAAAAGATGCTGAAAGAAGAATTAAACAACAAATGTCTATAAGAAATAAGTAAGATGGAAAAAAAGGGATTTTTGTCCTTTCCCTTTTTCCTTCTTTTCTTTTTATTTTATGCTTTATTTTCTGAACCAAAAACATTTACAATTTTATGTTTTACAGTTTCTTTAATTAATTCTCTTGCTTCTCCTAAATATTTTCTTGGGTCAAAAGCATTTGGATTTTCAGCAAATACTTTTCTAATTCCTGCTGTCATAGCAAGTCTAAGGTCTGTATCTACATTAATTTTTGATACTCCTGAAATGCTGGCTTCATGTAATATTTCATCTGGAACTCCTTTTGCTCCTGGAATGTCTCCTCCAAATTCATTACACATATTAACTAATTCTGGTATAACAGTTGATGCTCCATGTAGTACAATTGGAGTGTTTGGTATCCTTTCTTTAATTTCCTTTAATATGTCAAATCTTAATTTTGCTTCACCTTTAAATTTATATGCTCCATGACTTGTACCAATAGCAATTGCTAATGAATCACATCCTGTTCTTTTTACAAATTCCTCTGCTTGTGCTGGGTCTGTATACATTGCATCTGATGCTTCTACATTTACATCATCTTCAATTCCTGCTAATTTACCAAGCTCTGCCTCTACTGTTACACCATGCTTATGTGCATAATCTACTACTTTTTTTGTTAATGCTATATTTTCTTCAAAATCATATTTTGAACCATCTATCATAACTGATGTAAATCCATTATCTATACACATTTTTGCTGTTTCAAAATCTGGTCCATGGTCTAAATGAATTGCTATTGGTATATTTGGATTTTCTTCTACTGCTGCTTGTACCATTTTCATTAGATAATTTATTCTTGCATATTTTATTGCACTTGATGATACTTGTAAAATTACTGGTGAGTTTGTTTCTGATGCTGCATCTACTATTCCTTGTATTATTTCCATATTATTTACATTAAATGCTCCTATTGCAAATCCTTCTTTCATTGATTTTTCAAACATTTCTTTTGTTGTTACTAAAGCCATTTTTATTTCCTCCTTATATTTTTAATTATATTGCTATTTTATTTCTAAAATACGAATATGTCAATATTTTTTTAATATTATGTGTTTTTTAGGAAGTTTTAAACATTTGTTAACATTTTTTTATTTTTTCTAATATTATACACAAAAGTGAAAGGAGTTTATTTTTTATGGATTATGAATTAATGATGAATGGAAATGTAAAGATTGGTCAAAAAGCTCCAGATTTTGAAGCTACTACAAGTTGTGGTCCTGTCAGCTTAAATGATTATAAAGGAAAATGGTTGGTTTTATTTTCACACCCAGGTGATTTTACCCCAGTTTGTACTACTGAGATGATTGCTTTTACAAGAGCTTCTACATACTTTAAGCAACTAAATACTGAACTTTTGGGATTAAGTATTGATAGCAATTCTTCACACTTAGCTTGGATATACAACATTTATTGCAAAACAGGAATTCAAGTTAATTTTCCTATTATAGCAGATAGAAGCGGTCAAATTGCAAGAAAGTATGGAATGATATCATCTGATGTAAGTACTACAGAGACTGTTCGTAATGTATTTATTATTGATGATAAAGGCATAGTAAGAGCTATTTTTGTTTATCCATTAAACGTAGGAAGATTTATCCCCGAAATTATAAGAACTATTCAAGCACTTCAAATGGCTGACTGTTCTGAAGGTTCTACTGCTGCAAACTGGATGCCTGGTCAACCTGTAATTGTTCCACCTCCTCAAACTTATTGCCAATTAGAAGAAAGAGTTAAATCTATAGAAGAAAATCAAAACGGAATTAGTTGGTATTTAAGTTTTAAAGAGCCACCTAAAATCTGTGAAAAAAATGATTCTAATAAGAATAATGATGAATGTAATTAATTGTAACACATTGCTTATTACAAATAATGTACTAAACTCAAAATTAGATATTTTTTTGAGTTTAGTACATTATAGCTTTTTTAATACAAGTTATAGAAGCATTATTAACATTAATATCTCCTGTACCCCCATTTTTAATAGTACCACCAGAAACAACTATATTTTGTAATTTTATATTAGTAGATGTATTATTAAAATTAGATTTAACTCTTAATTTAATAGAAAATATATTTTCAAATACATTTTTATCATAAATTAATTAAGCTGTATTGCCTCCACTTGCTAGTGAAACTGTAGATATTTTTAATAGTATTATAATAAAAATTTTAGAAATTTTTTCCATTAACATAAACATATACATAATACATATTTTAGGAGATTTTTCAAGTACTTTTTTAATTTAATGTAATTAATTTTTGATAATGTCATAGTAAAATTAACATTTGATTATGTCATAGTGAACTGCTTGATTACAGTTCACTATGACATAATTAAAAGTTAATTTTAATATTTTTTTATGACATTTTCAAAAGTTATTGACATTGATATTTTTTCCAGTTTTTATACAAACAAAAAACCTAACACAACTCAGCGTTAGGTTTTTTGTTATTGCTAAAAAAATTTCCACTTTAATAGTATACAACATTTTTCATTTCTTCTAATGAATCCTCCCATATGGTATATTCCTGAAAGTTCAAATTTAACTTTAGACAGTTTGTTTAAATCTCCTATTAATTCCTCTACATATTGATTCAAAATATTTATTTTTACTTCATCTCCAAAACCTTTTACATTTAGATCAGATTGTGAAAAATAAATACTAATAGGATTTTTAGACTTAATACAACTACTAGCGAGCTGTACATCGTCTTTTTTGACTTTATTTAGTTGTTTTGCAACTTCAAGGGCATTCCGTTTTTTGACTTCAAAAAACTCATCATTAGTCCAGCCTTTTTGACTGAGAAATGTTCTTGGAAATTTCCATCGATATTG
Source organism: uncultured Clostridium sp. (assembly GCA_948441945.1). GTDB lineage: Bacteria > Bacillota > Clostridia > TANB77 > CAG-508 > CAG-269. Next base: position 88,154 of record CAOJQV010000001.1, read on the forward strand.
GATAAGTATAGTCTTTTCCAATTCTTTAGCAATTGAGGTCATTTTTTCTAACTTTGTCGTTAATTCTAATTCTGTCATTTCTTTCATTTTCCTCCTTATACTGTTCTAAGCCTCTAATTCAACATTTAATCATTTTAATTATACTATATTTTTTTATAAATTTCAACTCTTTTTAGCATTTACCAATGTTTACCAATTTTAATGTTTCTTTAGCAATCATTAATTCTTCATTAGTAGGAATTACATAAACTTTAATTTTAGAATCTAGTTTAGAAATAACTTTTTCTTCACCTCTCATATTATTGCTATCTAAATCTAAGTCAACTCCCATAAAAGCTATATTTTCACAAATTCCTTTACGAATATTAATTTGATTTTCTCCAATTCCACCAGTAAATACTATATAATCAATTCCATTCATTGCTACAGCATATTTAGCTATATAACTTGCAATTGTATAATTAAAAGCTTCTACAGCAAGTTTTGCATCTTCTTCTCCATTATTTGAAGCAAGTTCAATTTCTCTAAAATCTGGCACTAATCCTGACATACCTGAAAGCCCAGATTGTTTATTTAAAACATCTTCCATTTGTGCAGGTGTCAAGTTTTCTTTTTTCATTATATAAGTAACTACTGATGGGTCTAAATCTCCACTTCTTGTAACCATCGGAAGACCTCCAAGTGGTGTAAGTCCCATACTTGTATCAACTGATTTTCCACCCTTTATAGCACATACGCTTGCTCCTTGTCCTAAATGGCAAGTAACTATTTTCATATCTTCAATAGGTTTATTTTCAATTTCTGCAAGTCTCTGAGATACAAACATATAAGATGTTCCATGAAATCCATATTTTCTAACACTGTACTTTTTATAATATTCATAAGGAATAGGATAAATAAATTTATCTTTTTCCATTGTTTGATGGAATGCTGTATCAAATACACCAACCATTGGTTTTCCAGGCATAACCTCTCTGCAAGCATCTATTCCTAAAATACAAGCTGGGTTATGCAATGGTGCTAAATCAGTATATTCTTTTAAAACATTAACTACATTATCATCAATAATAACAGATTCTGCAATTTTTTCTCCACCATGTACTAATCTATGTCCAATAGCAGTAATTTCATCTAAACTATCTATTACTTTATATTCAGGATGTATTAATTGTTTTAAAGTAAAATCAATAGCTTCAGAATGATTATAAGCAGGATTTTTTATTTCTATTTTTTGACCATTTACTTTATGTGTAATAAAAGCTTCATCTTCTCCTATTCTTTCATATTTTCCAGAAGCCATAACTTCTTCTGTATCCATATTAATTAATTGATATTTTAGTGATGAACTACCACAATTTAATACTAATATTTTCATTATACTTTTCCTTTCTTTTTATACTAAAATAGACCGTTCTGTTTAAAACATTTTTATTTAAATAATGTCCCACAAGTAAACGTCCCTTTTGGGACATTATTTTACTTGGTTTAATGTTTCTCTTGCTATCATTAACTCTTCATCTGTTGGAACAACATAGACTTTTACTTTTGAGTCTGCTGATGATATTTCTACTTCTTCTCCTCTGATTTTATTTTTTTCTTCATCTATTTTTACTCCAAAAAATTCTAGATAGTCACATATTGCTTTTCTTGAAAGAGGGCCTTTTTCTCCAACTCCTGCTGTAAATGTAATTACATCTATTCCTCCCATTGCAACTGCACATTTTGCTACATAAGATGCTACATCATAATGATATATATCTAGTGCTAATTGTGCATGTGTTCCTCCTGCTAATGCATCATTTTCCACATCTCTAAAGTCTACTGATAATCCTCTTGATGCTCCATATATTCCAGATTTTTTATTTAAAACGTCTTCCATTTCTTGTGGTGTCAAATTTTCTTTTTTCATTATGTAAGTAACTACTGAAGGGTCTAAATCTCCACTTCTTGTTCCCATTGGAACTCCTCCTAAAGGTGTTAATCCCATACTTGTTTCTACTGATTTGCCATTTTGTATTGCACATACACTTGCACCTTGTCCTAAGTGGCAATTAATAATTTTTAAGTCATTTATATCTTTTCCCATTATTTCTGCAACTCTATTTGATACATATTGATGTGAAGTACCATGTGCTCCATATTTTCTTACTCCATAATTTTTGTAATATTCATAAGGTATAGGATATATATATCTTTCTTTTGGAATTGTTTGATGAAATGCTGTGTCAAATACTGCTACCATTGGTATTTTAGATGCAACTTTTTGACATGCTTCTATTCCTAATATTGCTGCTGGGTTATGTAATGGTGCTAATTCACTACATTTTTTAATTTCTTCAATTACTTCATTGCCAATTAATACTGGCTGTGAATATTTTTCTCCACCTTGAACTACTCTATGTCCAATTCCACCCAATTCTTCTAAACTCTTAATTACTCCATAGTGGTCGTTTGTTAGTCTTGAAAATACAAATTCTAAAGCTTGTTCATGGTTTTCTACATGTTTTTCAAATTTGTGTTTTTCTCCATTAACTTTGTGTGTTAAAAAAGAATTCTGTTGACCTATTCTTTCAAAATAACCTTTTGCTAATACTTTTTCTGTATCCATATCAATTACTTGATATTTTAATGATGAACTTCCTGAGTTTAATACTAAAATTTTCATTTTAAATCCTCCTCTTGAGACAATTGGGACAGTCCAAATTTGTCTTATTTTTTTGCCGTTTTTTGTCGTTATTAAATACTTTGTATCTTCGACATTTTTTGACATATTTATGAGACAAATTTGGACTGTCCCAACTGTCTCATTTACATTTGTGCTTGCACAGCTGTAATAGCAATAACTCCTGCAATATCTTTATAACTACAACCTCTTGAAAGGTCGTTTACAGGCTTAGATATTCCTTGGCATAAAGGTCCATAAGCTTCTGCTTTTGCTAATCTTTGAACTAGTTTATATCCTATATTACCAGCATCTAAATCTGGAAATATTAATACATTAGCTTCTCCTGCCACATTGCTTTCAGGAGCCTTTGATTTTGCAACTTCTGGTATAATTGCACTATCTACTTGTAATTCTCCATCTGCTTTTAAATTTGGTTCTTTTTCTTTTAATATTTTTGTTGCTTCTATAACCTTTTCTGTTAGTGATGAATTAGCACTTCCATAAGTTGAATATGAAAGCATTGCTACTTTTGGTTCTTTTCCTACTAATTGTGTAAAACTTTTGCTTGATGATATTGCTATTTCTGATAATTCTTCCGCAGTAGGATTTGAGTTTAGTCCACAATCTCCAAATATAAATGTGCCATTTTCACCATAATTACATTCTGGTACTACCATTACAAAAAATGCTGAAACTAATTTTGTGTCTGGAGCAGTTTTCAATATTTGTAATGCTGGTCTTAATGTGTCTGCTGTTGAGTGTATTGCTCCTGAGACTAATCCATCTACTTTTGTTTCTTCATCTTTTACCATAAGCATTCCAAAATATACAGGGTCTAGTGCAATCTCTTTTGCTTTTTCTATTGTTATTCCTTTATTTTTCCTTAGTTCATATAGCAGATTAGCATATTTTTCATAGTTTTCAGAAGTTTTAGGTTCTATTATTTTTGCTCCTTTTATGTCTATATTATTGTTACTTGCATTTTCTAGTATTTGTTGTTCATTTCCTATTAATATGATATTGGCATATTTCTCTTTTAATGTTACTTCTGTTGCTTTTAATGTTCTTATGTCTTCTGCTTCTGGAAGTACAATTGTCTTTATGTCTTTTTTTGCTCTTTCTTTTATGCTTTCTATAAAATCCATTTTTGTCATCCTCCTTTTGATATGTCTTATTATATATTTAAAAAAACAAAAGTACAAGACTTTTTAAAAAAGTTGTTCTTTTGTCTTCTTTTTTATAGGTAATTTAATATGTTCTATTTACTAGAAATATGTATATTTTCTATTTGTGCATTCATTTCTCTAGATATAATATTTTGTATTTGAGCTACTTTTTCTGTAGTTAACTCTTTATCATCTACAATAATGCTAACACTGTTACCATTTACAAAAATAATACAATTATTAAATCCTTTAACTAAAATTAAATTTTCACAAATCATAATACTATTTTTGGTATTGTTGATTTTCTTAATTTCCTCAGTAGCAGATTGCCTTTGAGTTTCTAAAGAATTACCACTATTCAAAACATTTTCATAAGTCTCAAGCATTTGAGAGTACATTTTATCTCTTTCTAACTTAGATTTTGAAAAATATTCGTCATCATCTTTAGATACTTCACTACTTGTATATATTGTATTTTCTTCAACAATATTACTACTAATAGTATTATCTTCTTGCTCTTTGCTTTCTTCTTTATGCTCTTCCTCAACTTTTTCTTCAACTACAACATTACTACTAACTAATTGAGCATCTCCAATGTTAGCCATCTTAGCTAGCTCTTCTTCTGTACTGCTAGTTTGTACTGCAGTATTTAGATTATCACTAGCAGTAAAATTAAGATATCCTGCAACTACCAACATTAAAGCGATTACATAAATTACAACTTGGTTTTTCTTAAATAATTTCATAAACTTACTTCCTTTCTTTTAAATTTAACTTGTATCGAAACACTCCTTAAAAATGTCCCACAAGTAAACGTCCCTATTGGGACATTTCAAACACTTGAATTTTGTGTGTTGCCAGTCCTGTTGCTGCTTCTACAGCTTGAATTATATTTGTTTTTACATTTGTGTTAGATGCTCCTTTTGCAGTTACTATTGCTCCTTCTATTTTTGGTTCTACTGTTTTTTGTACTATTGGTGTTTTGTTACTTCCATCTTCTTGATATACTATTTCTTTTTGTGAGTCTGTTTCTTCTACTTTTCTTATTCCTCCAGATGTGTCTGTTTCTTCTGTTACACTTGTTTTTGAATTTTCATTGTACATTGCTACTGTTTCACTTGATTCTGAATAGTTTATAAATACTTTTACATTTCCTACTCCATTTATATTACTAAGAATTGATTCTAACCTTTGTTCTAATCCACTTTCTGAATTGTTTGTTTTATTATTTGTGTTACTTTCTGTACTACTTTTACTTTCTGTTGTTGCTAACTTTTTTCCTGCTGTGTTTGTAACTGTTTTATTTGAACTTTTATCTCCATTCCAAATATAATTAATTATTACTATTGTAATTATTAATAGAATCACTAAAAATACTAAATTTTCTATCTTCTTTTTATTATTTCCTCCACCTTCATTTTTGCTTATTATTGCTTTTAACTTATCTTTAAACATTCTTCCTTCACCCCATATTCTTGTTTCAAGAAGTCTTTTATTATTTTAATATCAGTTTTTGTTATTTTACTTTCTTCTTCTGATGATTCTTCTTTATTATCTGATACATTGACTTCTACTTTTTGAATTTTTTGGATTTCTGTTATAATCTTGTCTTCTAAAGTATTTTGTTCTTCATTTTCTTCAGAAATCTTTCCTGAAATTTTAAGTACTATTTTCTCAATCCCACTATCTTCTTGTGATATATGTGCTTCTACTGTGCAAGTTTCTACTTCATATCCTTTATCTTCTATTTTTCTTTTAATATCTTTTTCTAGCTCTGTTTCATATATCTCATTTAGCCTTCTATCCATCGAAGATTGGTCGACTTTTGAGTCTGTTTGCATTACATCTTCTGAAGTATCTATATATGAATTAAATTCATTTAAATTAAATTTGTCTTTATTATCAATAAATGGTGATATTATGCTAAATAATATATATAACCCCATTATCATTTTTACATATTTTTTAGTTTTATTATTTGGTAATAGCATTTCTAATATAGAAACTATTATAAGTGCTAAACTTAAGTTTTTAACCCATGTACTCATAAAATTTATCATCTAAACATCATCCCCGAATTAGACATTTTAACAAGTAGAGTTGTCCCTATCATAACCATAAATGAAACAGATACTAATATTGCTAGTAATATTTTAAAAATGTCTGCTATTTGTTCTAATAAACTTACTATTTTAGAATCTGCTACTACTTCACTTATACTTGCTACTAATTTATATGAAATTGTGAGAATTGATAGCTTTAAAATTGGTAAAATGCAAATTCCTATAATAACAATAACTCCTAAAAATCCAACTGCATTTTTTAATATTACTCCACATCCTAGAACACTATCAACAACATCTCCTAAAATTTTTCCTACCACTGGAATTGCCGAACTGACAATTGTTTTTGCTGTTTTTGCTGTTATTCCATCAACAGAACTTGCTAAAGTTCCCTCTAAAGAAACAACTCCTACAAAAATAGTTAGTGCTAAACCTAAAAACCATGTTGTACTCGATTTCAAAAATTTTGCTATCTTTTCAACTTGAACTTTATCAGATATTTTAGAAATAATGCTAATAGATGTAATTAGTAAAATAACTGGTATTAATATGTTTTGAATCATATTTCCTATAAAATTTATTAAGAACAAGATAATTGGTTCTAATATACTGCTTGTAGTAATACTTCCTGTATAAATCATTAAAGATACTAAAACAGGTATTAAAGTATTAATAAATCCCACTAAATTTTCTGTAGTAGTTTTTACCATTTGTATAACATCAGAAAAATTTGTCATAACAACTGTTACAATAGCAATATATTGCACATAATAAATCAATTTACATATTCCATCATTTTCTAAACTTTCACTAATCGATTTTAAAATACTATGTATAATAATTATTACTAAAATACTAACTAAGCTTTTAATTCCAACTTCTACTTCTGTTCCTAATACATGAAGAATTCTTTTATATATAGTTGAATTATCAATTTCTCCCTTTATTGCCGAATTTAAAATATCACCAATATCAATGTCATTAAAAAATTCGCCTGTATACTCTTTAGAATTTTCAATAAAAGACTGTATACCAAATGTCTGCTGTTGCTCTCCAATTGTTTGTTCATCTAAATCTGCTGAATAACTTAAATTAATACTAAAAAATATTAGTAGAATTATTAGTAGTAGAATTTTATGTATTTTCTTTTGTATTTTCACATTTTTATACCCTCCTTTGTCCCAAAAGGGACGTTTACCTTTGGGACATTTTTCATTTAATCTTTGAGACAATGTCCCAAAGGTAAACGTCCCTTTTGGGACATCATGGTAAAATTCTCAGAATTACTTCTAATAAACTAGATATAATAGGAATTGACATAGAAATTATAATAATCTTGCTTCCTAATTCTATTTTACTAGCAATTGCTGCTTCTCCTGAGTCTTTACATATACTTACTGCAAATTCTGATAAAAATGCTATTCCTGTAATCTTGATTAGTAAACTTATGAATTGCATGTTTATAGAAAACTTGTCCTCTATATTTTGAATTAATTGAATTATTCCTGTTAGCTTGTCCATAACTAGGAATAGTATTAATATTCCTGTTAATATGCTAATAAAAATCGCATATTCTGGTCTATATTGTTTTAACATTATTATAATAATAAGAGCAATTAAAGCAATTCCAATTATTTTAATAATTTCCATTACTTACTATTCACTCCTTTATAAATTAAATAATGTTCTAACAGTGTCAAATAATCCACTTATTTCTTTTATTACCATAGTTAAAACAATTACTAATCCCGCAAGTGTTGTCATCATTGCTTGGTCTTCTCTTCCTGCTCTTACTAGAACTTGATACAGAACAGCAACTAAAATTCCTATTGCTGCAATTTTAAATAATAAATCAATACTCATAAAATCCCCTCTTTATATTAATATAATTACAAGTGCTAATCCTATTGTACTTCCTAATTTTTTATATAGTTTTTCGTTTTTTTCTTTCTCTTCTCTTGCTTCTTTTATTTGTTTGTTTAGTAATTCTTCTGTTACTTCAATTTGTCCAATTTGCCCTTCTACATCTGTGATTCCGCAATAATTTTGATAATGTTTTTAATGTTTGCTTGTCCTCTTTTTTTAGATTTCCTTCTATTTCATCTACTGATTTTTCATAAGCTACTGATGCATTTTCTCTTTCCATTTTTTCTTTTGCATTTTTAAATAGTTTAGATATTGTTTGATAAGTATTTTTAGATATTTCGTCAAATATTTCTGGTATTGGTTCGTAAGTAAATTTTATTTTGCTTTTAAATATATTTAGTGCGTTTTTCATTTCTTCTAATTCTTCTAATCTAAATTTATATTTTTGTGATATGTATTTTCCTATTAGTGTTGAAGAAAGAAACACACAAAAAAGCATACAATATTTAATAAACTGCATAATTTTTATACTCCTTGCATTTTATTTTTAATATTATATGCTTGATATTTTATTTTAGAACTTATATTTTTATTTTTGTATCCAATCAAATGAATTTATTAATTTATCTGATTGTTTTACTAACTCTTTCTCATCTTTTAAAGTAAAACTATATGATGTAATACATGCTAAACTATCTCCATTTAAAATATAGTAATAATATAATATTTCTTCTGGGTCTGATGAGTATGTCATTCTAACTTTTACTAAATCATATCCTTTTTCTGTTTTTAATGTATCTATATTAAATTCATCTGGTTTATCATCAGTTGAATTAAATGTGTTTTGTAAATTTGTTTTTATATCTTCTACATTACTTACAATTGAAGTATCTACTGTGTTATAGAATATGTTTATAACTGCTGGATAAGATGAATAATCTCCTTCTTGTATTGTATTTGTGTCTGATACTGGAATAGTACTTATATAACGATAAAAATTCCATTCTGTTTCATATTGTGAATCTGATTTTTCCCAGTTGTCTGATATTTTAAACTCTACTGTTCCATCAGTTATTGTATTGTCTGATACAATATTTTTTGTAATTATTGACATAGCTACAGCTCCAACTGCTATAACTACTAATATAATTCCCATTATTATGAAAGCTGTCATTTGTTTAGTTCTCATTTGTTTTGCTTCATTTTCTTCTGAATAATAATATTTTCCTTTATATTTTTTGATAATTCCTAATTGTTTTAAGTACATAAATTGTTGTTTTGCCATAGCATCTTCTGTTTCTGCAAAAACCTCTTCTTTCATCATAGCTTTTTCTTGATTTACTGCATCATATTTTGTAAATATTGGTTTAATTAATTCAATTGCTGCATTTTTTCTTTCTTTGATTTCTTCACTATTGTTAAGGTCTAATTTAATTTCTTTTCCATCACTATTTGCTATTTGTTTTTTTAAGTTAGCTGTAATAACACTTGCTCCTAAAATTGTAAATACAATTGAAATTGCAAAGTCATGCATAATTGCTGATGAGAATTCAGAATTTTGATATAGTTTTGAAATATTATCTACACTTACATGCATTCCTTCTTTTTGAATTAGTAATCCTGGTATAATAACTAATGTTGCAACTGTAACAATAATTATTGCGATTACCATTAAAATTGCTGGTACTCCTTTGCTCATTTTTCCTTTTAATAACTTATAACCATAAAATTCTCCTGCCGCAATTAAAACTGCAAGTATTGATAACATCATATTTCCATAAACATATACTAATACCCATGGAATTGTTGTTATTACTCCTCCTATAATTGCTCCTATAATACCTGTTATGTAATTACCATCTTGCATTTTGTTTGGCTTTTCTTTGATTTCTTCTTCCACTTTTTTGTATCCTCCTTTATAAAATATTGTTAGAACTAATTTATCATAAATTTTTATATTATGCAATAAAAATATCTTATTTTATAACAATTAAACTCTTAATATTTTCCCACCACCAACAACAATATCATCAATATAAAAAACTGCTGACTGTCCTGGAGTTATTGCTCTTTGTGGCTCATCAAATATAACATTAATTTTATCATCATTTTGTATGATTTTTGCTTTTGCTGATTTTGCTGAATATCTGGTTTTAACTTCAACTTCTAGCCAATCTTTTATTTCATCTAATAATAATAGATTTATATCTGTAACTATAATCTCCTTTTTATATAATTCACTTTCTTCTCCCACAATTACTTGATTTTTCACTGGATTAAAATCTAGAACAAATAATGGAGCTTTATAAGAAACGCCAAGTCCTTTGCGTTGCCCTATTGTATAGTTATATAATCCTGTATGTTTTCCTAATATTTCTCCTTTTGAATTTACTATATCTCCTTGCTTTGGTTTTATATTAGAATTATTTTCTAAAAATTTTTTATAATTACCATCAGGTATAAAGCATATATCTTCACTATCTGGCTTGTTTGCTACTTTTAAATTATTTTTTCTTGCTATTTCTCTTATTTGTTCTTTTTCTTCAAAATTAGATAATGGAAATAATATATGTTCTATCAAATCTTTTGGTATATTCCATAAAACATAACTTTGGTCTTTTTTACCCGCCTTTGATTTTTTTAAAACCCATCTTCCATATTCTTCATTATATTCCGTTTTTGCATAATGTCCTGTTGCAATATAATTGCATCCTAATTCTTTTGCTTTTTCCCACATAAAACCAAATTTCATATATTTATTACATTCAATACATGGATTTGGTGTTTTGCAATTTGAATAACAGTCTATAAAATCTTCTATAACATATTTTTTAAATTCATTTTTATAATCATAAGTAAAATGTGGTATGCCAATTGAGTTACATACTTTTTTGGCATCTAGATATGTATTTACATTACAACAACTACTTCCTACAAATAGTTCTAAAGTAGCTCCAATTGGCTCATATCCTTGTTGTTTTAATAGTAGTGCTGATACTGAACTGTCAACTCCTCCACTCATTCCAAGTAATACTTTATTATTTTCCATTTCTTTCTTCTTTCTTAACTGTGCCAAAGGGGACGTCCCTTTTTGGCACATTTTTTATTTTTTTGTGCCAAAAAGGGACGTCCCCTTTGGCACATTTATTTTTTGTTTAATATTCCTTCGATTGTATGCCACGCTAAAAGAGCACATTTTACTCTTGCTGGCATATTTGATACATTTCTAAATGCAATTGCGTCTTCTAATTTTTTTAGTTGTTCTTCATCAGTAGTTTCTCTTTTTATCATATTAATAAATGTTTTTACAATTTCTTTTGCTTCTTCTATTGTTTTTCCTTTTAATGTGTCTATCATTATAGATGTAGAACTTTGTGAGATTGCACATCCATGTCCATTAAATGCCATATCTTCTATTATATTTCCATTTAATTTTATTTCTAATGTTATTTCATCTCCACAATTGGGATTATGTCCCATTTCTGAATAGTCAGCTTTTTCTAATTTTTTCTTGTTGTATGAGTTCATACTGTGTTCCATTATAAGTTCGTTGTAAACACTGTTTAAATCTTCCATTAAAATCTAACCTTTCTTTATATTTAAGTTTTGCAAACTTTCCATCATAATATCAAATACTTCTTCAATACTCTTATTTGTTGTATCTATTTCTATTGCATTTTCTGGTTTTACAAAATTACCACCGTTTATATCAATATAATCTATTACTTCTAAATTGTGCCTTATTTCTTCAATATCAATTTTCTCATTTTTCTTCCATGCTCTTTCTACTCTTGTTTCAAAATCCGAATATAAATAAAATTTAATTTCTGCATTTGGAGCAATTCTTGTTGCTATATCTCTTCCTTCTATTACAGTATCATATTTTTCTAAAAAATCTAATTGTATTTTTTTAACCAATTGTTTAATTTCTTTAAGTGTTGCCCAATTATTTGCCTTTATTGATACTTCTTCTGTTCGAATTTCATCTCTTACATCTTTTCCATTTAATAGTACTTTATCAGAATCAAAATTTATGTCTATTTTTTTTAATTTATTTAAAGTATTTTCCATATTACTAATATCCAAATTTTTATTTATTATTTCTAGTGCTATACATCTATATATAGCACCTGTATTAAAATTTTTAAAATTTAATTTCTTTGAAATCATTTTTGCTAAGGTTGACTTTCCATTAGTACTTAATCCATCAATTGCTATTATCATTTTTTCTCCTATATTTTTATATATTTTTTAAACATATCATAAGCTTTATTCAAAGCCATAATTAACTTATCAACATCTTCTTTTGTATTATAGAAATAAAAACTTGCCCTACATGTTGAGTCTATTCCAAGAAATCTCATAAGAGGTTGTGCACAATGATTTCCAGAACGTACACAAACACCTTCAGAGTCTAAAATGCTTGCAACATCATGTGGATGTACACCATTTATATTAAATGAAATTACTCCTGAATGATTTTCTTCGTTTGGTGTCAAATACAATGTTATAAAATCTAGCTTTGATAGTTCTTTTTTTGCATATTCTATAACTTTTCTTTCTAATTCTTGTATTTTATTATATCCTAAATTTTCAATATAATCAATTGCTGCTCCTAAACCTATTACACCTTCAACATTTTGTGTACCTGCCTCAAATTTATTTGGAAGTGATGCATAAGTTGTTTCTTGTTCATATACATATTCAATCATATCTCCACCCATTAAAAATGGATTCATTTTATTTAATAATTCTCTTTTTCCATATAGGACACCTATTCCTAATGGTGCTAACATTTTATGTCCTGAAAATACAAGGAAATCTGCATCTAGTTCTTGTACATCTATTTTTATATGAGGAATGCTTTGAGAGGCATCTACAATTACAATTGCTCCTTTTTTATGTGCATATTTTATGATTTTTTTAATATTATTTATTGTTCCGAGTTACATTCGAAACATGTGCAATACCAACTATTTTTGTCTTATCTGTTATTTTACTTTCTATTTCTTGATCAGATAATTCAAATTCTTTATTTATATACATATAATTTAATTTTGCATCTGTCACTTTGGCTACCTTTTGCCATGGTACTAAATTTGAATGATGCTCCATTATTGATATAACTATTTCATCATCTTTTTTTACATTATCAATCCCATAAGAATATGCAATTAGATTTAAGCTTTCTGTTGCATTTTTTGAGAATATTATTTCTTCTCTATGTTTTGCATTTATGAATTCTGCGATTTTACTTCTTGTATTTTCATAAACCTCCGTTGCTTCCATACTTAGAGTATAAGCTCCTCTATGTGGATTTGCATTATATTTTTTATAGAAGTTTTCTACTGATTTTATTACTTGTATTGGTTTTTGTGTTGTTGCTCCACTATCTAAGTATGTTATTTGGTTATTTGCTAAAAGTGGAAAGTCTTTTTTTATTTCTTTCATTTATATATTTTCCTTTCTTCTTTACTTTATGTTGATTATATGGTATAATATTTTAAACTTAAATTTTAAAGTATAGCTTTTTTAATACTTTATCACATCACAACATAAGGAGGATTTTATCATGATGATGCCAGACAGACTTTACTATTCAATACGTTCAACAGTAAGAGAATTCACTGACTTTGTTCCTAACATTTATTGCCGGGAAAACTCTTCAATTATTAGAGTTGCTTTTGTAGGGGATATTCCAGATAAAAAAACTCTAAAAAACATTAAGAGTAGTCTAAGAGAATTCGGCCTCCCTTTATGTCGTAAGCATAAGGGCTATACAGAATTTTCAATCTTCTTTGCCTCCTAATGGAGGCAAAACCTTTTATTTTAGTATTTCCTTTTCTATTTTTTCATAAATTTCATCCCAGTCTTTAACTCTTTCAATACTTCCAGCATCTATATTTTCATTCATTTTAGTAGTCATTAAAAATGTTTTTATACCGTTTTCTTCTAATTGTTCACAAGTTTCATAACTATCCTCTATAAATATTTGTATACCATTGTCTATGCAAAATTGCAGTTTCTCTTTGGCATTAACTATTAATTTATCATATGGAATATTATTGTCTTGTAATGTCTTTATTGTGATGCTTTCTGTATCACAGTTTTTTATATTTAAAAGTCTTGCAGTTATAAATAATATTTCATTACCTTCTTCTTTTAATTTTCTAATTACTTCAGGTGCATTTAACATTACTTCACATTCTTCTAATACATTTTTATAATAAGTATCAAAAAAATCAAATTTTGTTTTTTCATCCCAACCATATAATACTTTTATATAATATCTATTTTGTATTAAGCCTAAATTTCCATTTGTTCCTTTTCCTCCTAATATTTGTGTATCATATAAATCTGCATATTTAATCATTGATTTTACAGTTATTACAGTTGTATCATCTATATCTATTCCTATTTTCATAACTACTCCTTTTTATTATTTCGACATTTTTCTACAATCTAGTGAGACAAATGAAGACTGTCCCACTTGTCTCAATCTAATCTACTATCAATCTCATTTAAAATTTCTTCTCTTAAATCCTCATTTTTAATATTCTCTAAAATCTTATTAAATCTAGCTCTAACCATTAATTTCATAGCTTCTTTAAGTTCAAAACCTCTACTCATAATATAAAACAACTCTTTTTCATTAATTTTACCTGCTGAACTACTATGATTTCCTTCAACATCTTCCTCTGAACATAAGAGCATTGGTAAAGCAAGTGACTTAGCAGTTTCTGATAATAACATACAAGCTTCATTTTCATTTCCCTTAGCTTTTTTACAACCTTTTTTAAAATCAATTGTTCCTTTAAAATGTTTCTTCGCTTTATCTTTTAAAGCTCCTTGAACTTCTATATCTATATTTGTTTTTTCGCCTCTAAGTTCTGCAATATAATTTAAGTCAAATAATTGGTCTTCTTTTCCTAAATAAATTGTATTAATAGTATTATTTGTTTTTTCGCCTATTAAGTTTGAGTAATAATTTGTAATACTATTTTTTCCTCCAAAATCTATAACAGTATATTTTACATTTGAATCATTCTCAAGTTCATTTTGAATAGCAAGAAAATTATTTGATTGCGAATTCATCAAGTTAACAATTATTATACTTATATTTGAACTTTTTTTTGCTGATACTCTTATAATCCCATTATGATAAGCTTGTACGTTTTCATTACTCAAATATTTTATTATAATTGTCGATTTAGTATTTTCGTTTGCAATTATCTCAATGTTTTCTACTAAATTTGCATTTTCATTATCAAATTTCAATTCTATTTGAGTTTCTTCGTTTTCTTTACTGTCTATTGATAATTTTAATTTTTGATTTGATTGATTTTTTACTTGTTCTGTTAAAATTTCTCCTAAACCATAAGCTAAATTTATATTACTATTATTATTATTGTCAATTTTAACATTTTCTCCTGTTATAGTAAGATTACTAAATTCATTTATTTCATTTGGCATATCAATATTTTCTAATTTAATATTATTTATATTAAAGTTTCTTGACGTTCTAACAGGTGTTTCATTTAATTTCAAATTATTCATTATAGTCCCTTTCTTGCCATTTTATGTATAATATGATATAATAATTATACAATATGTTTAACGGAGGTAATTTCTATGAAGAAGACGATTAAATTTTTCTTTTGGGTCATTGTAGCTGTAGTCGTATTATTTTTAATCTGTCCATGGTAATTTTAGCCTCATCTTATCGCCTAGCATAGAATTTATGCTAGGCATCTTTTTTTCAGTTAAAAAGTTATTGTAATTCTAAATTAATCAAATTATTCATCTCAACAGCATATTCTACTGGTAATTCTTTAGCAATAGGATTTGCAAAACCTCTAACTATCATAGCCTTAGCATCTTCTTCTGATAGTCCTCTACTCATTAAGTAAAATATTTCCTTATCGCTGATTTTTCCTATTTTAGCTTCATGCGAGAATTCAACTTCATCTGTTCTAATATCATTTGTTGGTATTGTGTCTGAAATTGAAATATCATCTAACATAAGTGAATCACAAGATACAGATGATTTTGAATTTCTTGCATTTTCATTTATTCTTACTAATGACCTATAAGTACATTTTCCACCATTCTTTGATATTGATTTTGCATTAACAACACTTGATGTATTTTTTGCATTATGTACAACTTTAAATCCATTATCTAAATTTTGACCTTGTCCTGCAAATGAAATTCCAGTATATTCTGTTTTTGCCCCTTCTCCATTTAATATACTCATTGGATATAGCATTGAAATTTTAGAGCCAAATGAACCTGATACCCATTCCATTTTTGCATTTTTTCCTACGATTGCTTTTTTAGTGTTTAGATTTAACATATTCTTTGACCAGTTTTCTATTGTTGAATATCTTAAATAGCTATTTTCTTTTACATATAATTCAACACATCCAGCGTGAAGATTTACTTTATTATATTTTGGCGCTGAACATCCTTCTATAAAGTGCAAACTTGCTCCTTCGTCTACAATAATTAATGTATGTTCAAATTGCCCTGATTCTGGAGAGTTTAATCTAAAATATGATTGTAAAGGTATATCTACTTTAACTCCTTTTGGTACATATACAAATGAGCCTCCTGACCAAACTGCTCCATGTAATGCTACAAATTTATGGTCATTTACTGGAACACATTTCATAAAGTGTTCTTTTACCGTCTCTGGATATTTTCTTACTGCTGTTTCCATATCTGTATAAATTACGCCTTGTTTTATCAAATCTTCTTTCATACTATGATAAACAACTTCTGAATCATATTGTGCCCCAACTCCTGCTAGTGATTTTTTTTCTGCTTCTGGTATCCCTAATTTGTCAAATGTGTTTTTTATATCTTCTGGTACATCTTCCCATGAATTTGAAATTCCTGTTTTAGGTCTTACATAAGTTGCTACATCATTCATATTCAATTCTGATAAGTCTGGTCCCCATGTTGGAAGTTCTAATTTGTTATACACTTCTAATGCTTTTAGTCTGAATTCTCTCATCCAGTCTGGGTCATTTTTTTGTTTTGATATTTCTTCAATTATTTCTGGCGTTAACCCTTTTTTTATTTTAAAGCCATATTCATCTTTATTTTTTATGTCATATATGTTTCTATTTATTTCATCTATATTTGTTTTGCTCATTTATTTATTTTTTCCTTTCAAGAAATTGTTTTCTATTTATATATACTATATCCATTTTCTTCAATTTCTTTAGCAAGTTCTTGTGTTCCAGTTTTAACAATTTTTCCATCAACTAAAACATGTACATAATCAACATTTAAGTTTTGTAAAATTTTAGTATTATGAGTGATAATAAGAACTGCATTATTATCATTTTTAAACATTTTTATACCTTTGGAAACTGTTTTTATACTATCTACATCAAGTCCTGAATCTGTTTCATCTAATATTGCAAGTTTGGGATTTAGTATAAGCATTTGTAAAATCTCATTCTTCTTTTTTTCTCCACCTGAAAATCCAACATTTAAGTCTCTATCAATTAACTTTGGATTCATATTTAATTCTTCAACATACTTTTTTACTTGGTCTTTAAATTCAAAAAATTTAACAGGTTTATCATCTATTTTGTTTTTAGCATATCTAAGGAAATTCATTGTTGATATTCCAGGGATTTCTTCTGGTGATTGAAATGACATAAAAATTCCTTTTCTTGCTATTTTATCTGTACTTAAATTATTTATATTTTCTCCTTCAAATTGTACTATTCCATTTGTTTTAGTATATTCTGGGCTATTAAAAATAACATTTGCTGTTGTTGATTTTCCTGCTCCATTTGGTCCCATTATTACATGTATTTCTCCAGGATTTATAGTTAAATTTAATCCTTTTAAAATTTCTTTTTCTCCTGCTTTTACATATAAATCTTTTATTTCTAATAATTTATTCATGTTTATTTTCTCCTTATAATCATACTAAATTAGTAGGAATTATAGCATATATTTCCTACTAAGTCAATAGGATTTATTTTCCTACTAAATCCGCTAACGTCTTACTATCTATATACTCGTTAATTACTTCATCTAACCCTTGCCAAAATCCAAAAGTAGTGCAATTTTCCTTTTTTGTACATTCTTCCCCATTAATACAAGCAATAGGTGCTAAGTCACCCTCTGTTGCCCTTAAAATGTCTCCTACTGTATATTCTTCTGGTTTTTTTGCTAATTTATATCCACCATTATTTCCTCTTGCAGTTTCTAAATATCCAGCCTTATTTAACATAGCAACAATTTGCTCTAGGTATTTCATAGAACTATCTTGTCTTATTGCTATATCTTTTAATGATATAAAATCTCCATTATTATGTGTTGCTAAATCTATCATTACTCTTAATGCATATCTTCCTTTTGATGATATTTTCATTTTTATTCCTCCTATTATTTATAAAACAAAAAAGGATTTCTGTTTTGAAACCCTTTTAGATTATGTATTTGTTGCATCATTAGTTCCATCAAATGGAATAAATTTATTTACTATACTTTGTTGTTCTTCACCTTCAGCTCTAAAAGTCATAAATGATGTATTTATTTTATTATCAATTTGTTCTTCTATTTCATCTTGGTTAGCATGCTCTGCTAAAACTAATTCACTAACTAGAATTTGTTTTGCATTATTAAGCATTTTCTTTTCGCCTGTAGATAATCCTTTTTCTTTTTGTTTGAAGCTTAAATTTCTAACTACATCTGCAACTTCATATATGTCTCCACTTTTCATTTTATCCATGTTATCTCTATATCTTTTATTCCAGTTTTTCTCCATTTCTGTTTCATCTTCGCTAAGTATCTTAAATACTTTTTCTGTTGATTGCTTATCTATAATATTTCTTACACCTACCTCTTCTGCCTTTGCTATTGGTATCATTACTTTTACATTACTTGGCATTTTTAAGATGTAATATGCTTGCTTTTCACCTAGTATATCTTTTTCTTCTATTGAATCTATTGTTCCCGCCCCATGCATTGGGTATACAATCTTGTCTCCTACATTAAACATGTAAGTCACTCCTTTCTGATTTTCAGCAAAAAAATATTATAAAGTTAAGTCAATAGAACATAACTTTATTGGATTTTTTAACCATATTTATTATACAACAAAAAAAAGAAAAAGTCAAAGCTTTTATTTTGACTTTTTATGTTATTTAGGCTGAAAAGCCCTATATTTCAGCAAAAATTTTTTTACCATTTTTTTCTTTATTTTTTATTTGTTAGTAGAACCAAATCCACCTGTTCTTTCTCCTGTTGCTATATCATCATCTGATATATAGTATTTTTGAAAAATTGCTTGTCCTATTGCTTCTCCTTTTTTTATTGTGATATCTTCATCTTTTATATTATAAAATGCAAACATGATATGTCCATCATTGTCTGGATTTCCATAATAGTCTTTGTCTACAACTCCTACACTATTGGCTAATATTAATCCTTTCTTTTTTGGGTTAGAACTTCTATTATATAACATTAATACTTCGTCATCTTGCATATATGCCTTTATTCCTGTTTTAATTAATGTTGGCGCATTTCCTTTTTTGAAACTTGGTATTACTACATCTTCTGCTGCTTCTACATCATATCCTGCTGAATATTTAGTTTTTCTTATTGGTAGATTGATTCCTTTGTCTTCAAATCCTTTTGCTATTTCAAATCCTCTTACTTTTTCCATTTTGTTTCCTCCTATATTTTTTTCTTATTTTTTCATAATAAAGTTAAATTGTCAAGTATGAAATTTTAGTTTCAGGTTTCTTCATCTTTCCCTCTCAATTGGGATGGAGGATTATCCTTTTTGGAATATGTATTAATTGATTGGAGTTCAAAATAGAAATGTTTAGATAAGAAAATAAGTAATGTTCACGGGAAAAAGTTATATTATATTCTTTTTCATTTAACAACTCGGCTTAATACATAACTTAGAGATTCTAAATCAAATTAATCAGCGCCCTCATGTAATGAGATCCCCTAATTAATTTGATTAAGAATCTCTACAGTTACTCCATGTCACATTCGTTGTTATATTCAAAAGAAATATAATATAGCTTTTTAGCCTGAGTGAAAGCTCCTTATTTTCTTATCTTAACAATTCTTTTTGAACGCAATGAACGAAATACATATTCCAAAAAGGATAATCCTTCATCCCAATCGAGAGGGAAAGATGAGAAAATTGAAATTTAATTAACAAAAAAATAAGAAGGAACTTTATTCCTCCTCTTTATATTATACTCTTGATTCAACAATCAATTTAATTCCAGTTCTTCCTTCGCCTTCTACTTCAACATCTGCAAATGCTGGTATACATACCAAATCTACTCCTGTTGGTGCTACAAATCCTCTTGCTATTGCGACTGCCTTAACAGCTTGATTTAATGCTCCTGCTCCAATTGCTTGCATTTCTGCTTTACTTGATTCTTTTACTAATCCAGCAATTGCTCCTGCTACTGAATTAGGGTTTGATTTTGATGAAATTTTTAAAATTTCCATTTTCTTTTGCCTCCTATTATAATTTATTTTTTGTTGCAACTTTTATGAGATTATTTTATAATATATGGAAATAATTGTAAATAGTTTTTTGGAAAATTTTTACATTTTTCATCGCAATAAATATCAATATTCGACCTAAATTTTTATAATGAAATCCTAGTTATATCAGTAACTTTATTTGTTTTATCATCAACTTTAAAAATAACACCATTAAATGTGCATTCACCTTCTGCAATTTTATATTTTTCTGGTAATGCAGTTGTTAATCTTTTTATTGCTACCCCTATATCCATCCCTAAAACTGAATTTTTAGGTCCTGTCATCCCAATATCTGTGATGTATGCTGTTCCCTTTGGCAATATTTGTTCATCTGCTGTTTGTACATGTGTGTGCGTTCCAAATACAGCTGTTACTCTACCATCTAAATAATGTCCTAGTGGTATTTTTTCTCCTGTTGCTTCTGCGTGAAAGTCTATAAAAATCATATCTACTTGATTTTGTATTTTATCTACTATCTTTTTAGCTGTTAAAAATGGATTTTCAGTTAATATATTAATTTCTGCTCTTCCTAATAAATTTATTACTGCTATTTTTTTATTTTTACATTGGTATATATTATATCCTTTTCCAACTACTCCTTCTGGATAATTTGCTGGTCTTATAAGTTTAGGATGGTCTATAAATTTAAATATATCTTTTTTTCCAAATGTATGATTTCCCATTGTGATTGCATCTACATTTTCAGATATTATATCATCAAAGTTTTTCTGTGTTATTCCAAAGCCTTCTGCTGAGTTTTCGGCGTTTACTATTGTAAAGTCAATTTCTTCTGTTTCTATTAATCCTGGTAATATTCTTTTTAATTCTTTTATTCCTGCCATTCCTACGATGTCTCCAACTGCTAAAATGTTCAAATCTTCTTCCTCTTTTCTTTAACTTTTTTATAATGATACTATATTTTTTTTAATTTATCAAGTTTATTTTTTATATTATAAGCTCAAAAAAAGTTGTGGCTTTAATTTTTAAGCCACAACTTTTTTATTTTGCATAGTCTACAACTCTTGTTTCTCTAATAACATTAACTTTAATTTGTCCTGGATAATCCATTTCATTTTCAACTTTTTTAGCTACATCTCTAGCTAAAATTGTCATTTTATCATCATTGATTTTATCTGGTCTTACCATAATTCTAACTTCACGTCCAGCTTGAATTGCAAATGATTTTTCAACACCTTCAAATGAATCTGCTATTTCTTCAAGATTTTGTAGTCTTTTAATATATGCATCTAATGTTTCTCTTCTTGCTCCTGGTCTTGAAGCACTGATTGCATCTGCAGCTTGAATTAATACTGCTTCTAGTGTTTGTGGTTCTACATCTTCATGATGTGCTTCCACTGCATTAATTACTAATGGATTTTCTTTATATTTTTTCAATATTTCTACACCTATTTCAACGTGTGTACCTTCCATATCGTGGTCTAATGCTTTTCCCAAATCATGTAATAATCCAGCCCTTCTTGCTATTTTTGCATTTAATCCTAGCTCTTCTGCCATTATTCTTGCTAAGTTAGATACTTCTATAGAATGGTTTAGAACGTTTTGTCCATAACTTGTCCTATATTTTAATTTTCCTATCAATTTAACAATATCTGGATGTAATCCTATTACTCCTGCTTCTAAAACTGCTCTTTCTCCTTCTGCCTTAATTGTTTCTTCTACTTCTTGTTTTGCTTTTTCTACTACTTCTTCTATTTTTGCTGGATGGATTCTACCATCATCAATTAATTTTTCTAATGCAATTTTAGCAACTTCTCTTCTTAATGGATCAAAACCTGATAGAACTACTGCTTCTGGTGTATCATCTATTATTAAATCTACTCCTGTTAATGTTTCTAATGCTTTAATATTTCTACCTTCTCTACCTATTATTCTTCCTTTCATTTCATCACTTGGAAGTGCTACAATTGATACTGTAGTTTCTTGAGAGTGGTCTGCTGCGCATTTTTGAACAGCATAAGTTAATAGTTCTTTAGCTGATTTGTTTGCATCTTCTTTAGCTTTTTGGTTTGCTTCTCTAATGATTGCTGCTTTTTCTGCTGTTATGTCTTTTTCTACTTCTTTTAGTAGAGATGCTTTTGCTTCTTCTCTTGTTAAAGATGCTATTTTTTGAAGTTCTTGTACTTCTTGTTCATGTAATTTTTCGATTTCTTGCTTTTGTTCATCTAGTTCTTTTAATCTTAATTCTAAATCATGTTCTTTCTTTTCAAAATTTTCAGAACGTCTGTCAAGATTTTCTTCTTTTTGAATCAATCTTGCTTCTTGTTTTTGTACTTCGCCTCTTCTTTCTTTAATCTCTTGATCTAATTCATTTCTACTGTTTACAATTTCTTCTTTTGCCTCAATTATTTTTGATTTTTTAAGGTTTTCTGCTTCTGTTTTTGCTATGTTTACTATTTTTTTAGCTTCTTCTTCAGCACTATTTATTTTAGATTCTGCAACTTTTTTTCTATATGCAATTCCTATTAAGATTCCTATTGCAAGTGAGATTAAGACAGTGGCGATTATGATTCCTATATTCATGAATCTACACCTCTTTCTTATTAAATTTTCAATGTTCGAATCAAATATATAAGTTTATTCTTATAATAATATATTTTTTTCTTACCTATTATATTTTATCTTTATTATTGTAAACTGTCAAGAGATTTTGAAGATTTTGTTACTATATTTATATTTTTAGTAATTTAAAATTTAGTCCATCACTACTTACTAATGTAAATTCAATGCCATCAATAATACCTTGAACTGCTTCTTGAATTGAGCCTGCATGTAAGTGTCCATAATAACATTTTTTTATGTTATATTTTTTTAAAATTTCTATATATTCTGTTTGTTTATAGGCTTTTGTGATAGGTGGATAGTGCATAAATGCAATTATTTCTTTTTCTTCTCCATATTCTTTTATGCCATTTTGGATGGAAAGTTCTAATCTGTCTTTTTCTCTTTTTGTTAGTCTTTTATCTTCTAAATCTTCTGATAAGACCCATCCTCTAGTTCCTACAATTATTTTTCCTTCTATTTCATAACTATTATTATATAAAAAATCAATATTTTCAAAATTACTTTCTTTAAGGAATTTTCTCATGCTTGTTACTGTTGTCCACCAATAATCATGATTTCCTTTTAATAGTATTTTTTTTCCTGGTAATTCGTTTATAAATGCAAAGTCTTTTTTTGTTTCTTCTAGATACATTGCCCATGAAAAGTCTCCTGGCAGTATTACATAGTCTTTGTTTGTTACTTTGTTTAGCCAGTCTTCTTTTATTTTTTGTTCGTAGTTTTCCCAGTTTGTTCCAAATATATTCATTGGTTTGTCTGTATTAAATGATAAATGTAAGTCTGCTATTGTATATATTGCCATATTTTCTCCTTTCTTTGCTTTATAATTTCAAATTAGGAACTGCATTCAAATTTAAATCACTTTGCTTTCCATTTATAAAATTATAATATCCAGCAGATGCAATCATTGCAGCATTATCTGTACATAATTTTAAATCTGGCATATATGCTTTTATTCCTTGTTCTTCTAGCTTATCAAATTCATTTCTAATAAAAATATTAGCTGAAACTCCTCCTGCTAGTGCTACTGTATCTAATCTTGTTTGTTTTATAGCCTTTATGGTGTTTTCCATTAACATTTCTGTTACTGCTTTTTCAAAACTTGCACATAAATCTGCTTTATTTATATTTGGATTTTTATGATTTAAGTTTATTACTGCTGTTTTTATTCCACTAAAACTAAAATCCAAATTGTCAAAATGTGTCTTTGGCAATTCAATTACATTAGGATTTCCTTCTTTAGCAAGCTTGTCCACTTTAGGACCTCCTGGATATCCAAGTCCAACTACTCTAGCTACTTTATCAAAAGCCTCTCCTATAGCATCATCTCTTGTTTTTCCTAAGACTTCAAATTCAGTATAATCTTTTACATGTACAAGTTGTGTATTTCCTCCTGACATCATAACACACAAAAAAGGTGGTTTTAAATCTTTATAAGTTATGTAATTTGCCGCAATATGTCCTTCTAAATGGTTTATTCCTATTAATGGTTTATTTATAGCAAAACTTAAAGCTTTTGCATAAGAAAGTCCAACTAGCAAAGCTCCAACTAGACCTGGTCCATAAGTTGGTGTTATTGCATCAATTTCTTCAAGAGTAACTTTTGCCTGTTCTAATGCCCTTTTTGTTACTCTCGATATTGCTTCAATATGATTTCTTGAAGCTATTTCTGGTACAACTCCTCCATATTTTTCATGTATCGGTATTTGCGTATCTACTACATTTGACAGTATTTCTCTTCCATTTTTAACTATTGCGACTGATGTTTCATCACAACTTGATTCTATTCCAAGTGTTAATATATCTTTTTCCATTTTTTACTCCTAAAGAGGGATTTTGAGACCCATCCCCTTAATCCCTCCTACATTTTAAATATTGATTTTCCTAACATAAATAGTCCATTACCTATTCCATTAATTGCTGGTGAAATTATATCTCCTGCTATACCAGTTATCCAAATTAAAATAAATACTATATAAAATATTTGCTCATTGTTCATAAACCATTGTTTTGCTTTGTATGGTAAAAATGGCATAATTATTTTTGAGCCATCTAGTGGTGGTAATGGTATTAAGTTAAATACTCCTAGTCCTATATTAATAATTGTTGCATTTATTAATATAGTTATTATTATTTTTAATGTTGTGTTTAATGTATTTATATAAATTCCATATTCTGATATTATAATAGCTACATCTGTAGATTTTGCAACTGCAAATGTTATTATTGTAAATATAATTGCTAATATAAAGTTCATTAAAGGTCCAGCAATTGAAACAATTGCTTCTCCTTTTTCCATTGACATTTTTCTAGTGTAGTTTCTTGGATTTACATGAACTGGTTTTCCCCATCCAAATCCTGCAACTAGTAACATTAGTGTTCCTATTGGGTCAAGGTGGTCAAATGGATTTAGGCTAAGTCTTCCTTCGTTTTTTGCTGTGTCATCTCCTAATTTATATGCTGCAAATCCATGAGCAAATTCGTGAAATGTGATTGCTACTAGTACTCCAGGTGCACTTAATAATAGTCCTGTTAATTCTGATGGATTTGTTGCAAATTGTAATACTACAAATAATAGCATAATTCCTGCTATAATATACATTGTTCTTTTATCAAATGAAAAGTTAAACATATTCTCCTCCTTTATAGATAGTGTAATTATTATTTTTTATACATAATATTTATATCTACATAATTATTTATTCCGTTCATTTTACCAGTATCGCACATTTGCCATAAGATATAGTCTCCTTCATAGTTAGTTTTATTTGTGTAATGTGCTAACCATGTATCATATTTTGTAGGATACCATATATCTTCTAAATATGTTTTACTTCCATATAACATTCCCTTGTATCCATTTTTTTCTATGGTTTCTAAAAATGTATTTGCTACTTTATTTATTGTATTAAAGCTCATTCCAGTAGTATTAAATGATGTCCAACTTTCCCAGTCAAATGCTATTGGTAAGTCAATTTCATATTCTTTAAGTTGCTCTGTTACCCATTCTGCCTGCTCAGTGGCTTGTTCTACATTTTTTGCATAAGAGTAAAAATAAATTCCTACTGGTAATCCAGCATCTTTTGCACCTTTAATATTTTGGACAAAATATGGGTCTACTACATATTCTCCATCATATTCTGTTTGATATCCTACTCTTATAATTGCAAATTCTACCCCTGATTCTTTTACTTTTTGCCATTCTATTTCTTCTTGCCATTTTGATACGTCTATTCCTATTTGTGTTTTTTCTGTTTTGTAATTTTTTATAACATCTTCTATATAAGTGTTTTTTGGAGTTGTTTTTACTGGTTTTGTTTCTTTTTCTTCTATTACATGTAATATAAAATCTTTACTTGCCTTGTTATTACTTGAGTCTGTCACTTCATAAGTTAATTTATAGTCTCCAACTGTGTTTACATCATATTCTCCAATTATTTCCCTTTTAGGGTTATCGTCAATGTCATCTCCACTTAATAATACATCTGTTAGGTTTTTATTGTATCCTAATTTTACAGTATAAGAGTTTCCCATAAATATTTGTGGTTTTGTTGTATCTATTGTTGTTATTGTAAATGTATATTTTCTTTTTTTATTTTTTATGTTTATATATTCAAATGTTATTTGGTTTTCTCCTAAGTTTTCTGTGTTTATTTCATAATCATTTAGTAATGTTCCATTTAGATTTTGTATAAAGTCAGATACTTTTGCTTTTTTTCCATATTCTATGTTTAAGTTTTCTATTAATGTTACTGCTTCTGCATCTATCCTTTTGTTTTCTTTTATGTTGAAATATATAAATATTCCAACTATGGCTATAATTAACAATACTGTTATTGATATTGTTTTTTTCATAATTTTCTCCTTTTTATTTTTGCTAAAGTTCATCTGTTCTATGTGGCATTTTTTCGATATTTTTAATAGCTTCTTCAAGATAAGTAAGAGGTGTAAATCTAAAATTTCCTTTTGCTATATTTATTTTATTATAATATAATTTTAATGCTACTAACTCATTAAGCGTTATTAAGTGGTTTCATTGAACTTTTTATCAAGTTCTTTGTAACCTGCTTGATTGTTATTGTTTCGGGCATTTTTTAATGTTCAAAAACTGCTATTTTAATGCTACCCGATTAAATTTATTAAAACTTATTAAACTTTATTAGTAATTTCTTTCTTTAAATTTACAGTACATACTATATCATATTTTAATTGAAAATTCAATTAAATATCAGTATTTTTTCAAAAACTGTATTTTAAAAAATAGAGTTAATTTTTTCAATTTCTTTTTCCTTAAATTCATGAAATACACTTGTATATGTATTTAGTGTAACTTGTATATCTTTATGTCCTAATATTCTTTGTAAAACAACTGGACTTACTCCGTTTTCAATACATCTCGTTGCAAATGTATGTCTTAACATGTGCGTATTTACTTTACTTTTTGTTATATTACATTGATATATTGTTTTAGTCTTTCTTCCACCTTTTATTCCTACCTTTTTCTTATAAACCCTAATATCTGCATTTTTGCATAATTTTTGAAATCTCGAATTGAAACTCGTAGCGTGTATAAAGTTTCCATTTTTTAAAAATAGAAAACCTCTCTTTTTATCAATTTGATATTCTACTAATTTATCGTATAAAGTATTTAGTATAGGTACATCTCTCATTCCTGCATAAGTTTTCGTTGTATTTTCTAATAAAATTCTTCCTTTATCAACATGGCTTAATGTTTTTCTTACATATATTTTTTTGTTTTCAAAATCTATATCTTCTCTTTTTAGTGCTAATATTTCACTTATTCTCATTCCTGTATATATAGCTATATAAAATACTATTGTATAATCATCATACCCTTTGTCTAATTCTTTTATAAACCTTTCTTCCTCTTCTACTGTTAGTGCATCTATTTCTTTTGTTGGTTTACTAGATTTAGGTTTCATTATATATCCCTTTAAATCAAAAGGATTCTTATCTACTATATCTCTAATCCTTGCTTCATTAAAAGCACCTTGTAATTGTTGCCATACTTTTGTGATTACTGATTGTGAATACGAAGTAAGAGTTTGACTTTGCATATTTATTATACTTCTAGTAACATTTTGAATTGGAATATTTGCAAAAGGTAATATTTTCTTCATTATATCTATCGATTCTCCAATTCGTATGTATGATGCTCTTTTTATAGAATTAGTATTATATTTTAGTTCTCTTATTTCTTCAGCAATATCTACTATTGATAACTTATTTGTTACATCTGTCCCATCTTGCATTTCTCTCTGGATTTGCTCCATTTTATCTTTTACTTCTTTTCTTGTATCTCCATAAAGGCTTTTTCTTATTTGTTTTCCATTTCCATCTCTTCCTAATGTAACTTGTCCTACCCATTTCTTTGTTGCTTCTGAATAATAAATAGTTCCTTCTCCATTACCTCTTTTTCTCATTGTTCTTGCCATAATTTCCTCCATTTCAAAAAAGAAGATTACTCAAACATTCTTGCAGCAATTTTTTCTAACATCATTTTTTTAGTTTCTTCATCTACACAAAATTCATATATGAATACTGCTCTTTTATCTGCGATTAAATTTGCTCCGCAGTTTTTTATTAGTGGAAAACCATAACTATGAAATCTCTCTCTTGCTTTCACAACTCCTATTCCTCTCCAATCAGAGTATATTTCTGGAGTTATTGTGTCTGGTAAATCTTCAAATTTTATATTTGATTTTTTTACTTTCATCAAATCCTCCTAACTTTCAAAAGTTAGTCTTTGATGTAATCAAAGACTAACCCATTTTTTTTATTATGTGAAATGTGCAAATTCAAAAATCTCAATGATTTCATACATTTGACAATTCTCTATTTTCTATCTTTAACATTTTCTGCTTGTTTTTCAACTTCATCTGGAGAATATAAATCAATAAGTGTTAAGATATATTTTCCAAATTCCTCGTTTGAAATTTCCAAGTTCCCTGTATGTTTTAGATATTCTCTTGCTACCATTCCATAAGATGCAATTTGATTTCTCGTAACAAATTCTGTTTTTTCTTCTATTCCCTCTCTATGTGGCACTTCTTTTTTGATTTTCTCTAAATCTATTCCTAATGAAATAATAAGAGCTTTATCTACTTTTCTCAATTCTCCAATATCTAAAGCACCTATATAATATTTTAATCTTGATTTGTCTATTGCTCTGATTTGTTCTGTCAAAACAAGTGAATTTTGTTTTAGTCTATCTTTATACCCTTTTATATACACATGAGTTGGTATAATCGATTTTGAATTTACTTTACTTGTTATTGGTGCAATTATAACAGTTGGACTATGCTCATTTCCTATATTGTTTTGCAATATTACTACTGGTCTTACTCCTGTTTGTTCACTTCCTACATAAGTTTCGTCTAAAGCTGCATAATATAAATCTCCTCTTTTAATTTCCATTTTATTTCTATTCTCCTTTTTTTCTTTATAATTTTTCAAATATTCCATTTGTTCTTGATCTTCCATTATTTTTTCTTCTTCTGTTTTACTCATACTCGCATATAGAATCATTAAATATGTAAATATTGTGATAAGTATAAGTAGTATTAAAAATATAATTAGTAAAATATTCATTGTTTTATTTCTCCTTTTTTATTCAAAAAGGCTACCTTATAGATTAGATAGCCTTTTACAATTACTTTCTATCTTCTCCTAAAATTCATTAAACGGCAATTAGCTAAATTGCTCCACAGGACTTCCACCTACCTGCTTTCAACAGATTTGTTCTCAATGCGTGGGACGGTTTTATCTCGCTCGTGCTATGACTAAACAAGTGTATCATTATACCTACTACTTGTCCTCGCCTTATAAGTGGCTATCTTATATTTAAGTAAAGTAATTTGTGAGATTACTTTTTAACTAGCTCGAATAGTAGGAATGTATTTAATGAATTGTTATTTAATTTTCAAAGTTCATGTGGAATAAAAATTCCTCTCATTTCTCCTGTGAAAAAATGAGAGGTTTGTAGGATTAAATTTTTAAATTTTTATAAATTTTTTTAATTTTTCTAAAATTCTATCTCGTTTATCTTGAATTGTAGTGTAATGTTTTGGATCTATGTCAAGTTTTTGGACACTTTTTTTGAGAATTTTTTTATTTACA
>CAOJQV010000002.1 GCA_948441945.1 uncultured Clostridium sp.
TGTGTGTGTGTGTGTGTGTGTGTGTGTACTCCCGCAAGGGTTTTAAGTGTTATATTATTTATCATTGGTGTTTCTCCTTTATGTTTTATTTATAACACTAATAGTTATATTTTGTCAACTATTTTTCATTTTTTCTATTTCTTTTTCTGGTACTTCTGTTATTTCTGATATTAGTTTTATTGGCATATTTTTTGATAACATTGTTTTTACTACTTGCATTATTCCTTCTTTTTTGCCTTCTATTTTACCAGATTTTTCTCCCTCAATCCTACCTTGTTTTTTTCCAATATCAATATACATTTGGTTTTCTTTTCTTATCATTTCTATTACTGCTAGCATTTGTTTATCTTCTCCCTTCAATTTATTTATTAATTCTTTTGTCTTTTCTTTTCCTATTTTTTCTTCAAAAATTATTCCTAACATTCTTATCATTAATTCCTTTTGTTCTTCCCTTATCTTTGGTATTATCTTTTCTATACACTCAACAGTTTCTTTTGTGTCTTCTGATTTTTCTATTAACATTAATTTTGTTATCAATGTCTCATCTTCTATTAATTCTTTTTCTGTAAAATTATTTACATCTACTAAATTGTAGTTTGCTAAATTATTTTTCACCCCCTCTAACTTTTCTTGACTTTCCTCTATGTATTTATTTGCATTCCATTTTTGTTTTCCTGTATATATTACTATTGGGATTACTAATGGAAGCTTATACTCTTTTGTTTTTAACCTTTTTTCATCTACTGCACTTTTTATTATTGCCATTTGATATTCTAGTATCCTATATGACATTGAGTAGTGTAGTTTTGTTTGATGTTCTATTAGTATAAATATGTTTTTGTCTTTTAGCTTATATACTACATCTGCTTCTCTGTTTTGGAATATCTTATTTACAAAACTACTATTATATTTTTCTAATTCTTCTTCTTTGAATTTTTGTTTTAGTATTTTGTTTATAAATTTTGTTACATCTTTTTTATTATCTAATAATGTCCTAAATATTTTGTCATGTTCTTGTTCTATATGATATTCCTCTTTTTCTTCTTCGACTCTTGATATATTGTTTTTAATAAGAATGTTCGAATCTTCTTCTATTCCCCATATTGCTTTAAATGTTGGGTAATGTTTTAAATATTGTTTATAAGTAAATATTTCTATATAGCTTCATCTCCTTTATTATAATTTTATTTTTCTTGTTTGTCAATATTTATTTTGTAGTTAATGTCCCAAAAGTAAACGTCCCTTTTGGGACATTTTGTCCTCACCTCCTCGTCTTTGTTTTTTCTTTATTGGAATTTTTATTGCTAAAGATTTTGCAATAATTTTTGAATTAAAGTATTTTGAATTAATATGCTTTATAATACAACAAAATGCCGAACTTTGCAACAATTATTTGCTTATTGGCTAACTTTTTCATCGCAAAATTCGACAAACTATTAAAGCTTAAAAATTGAAATGAGATTGCCCTATTCATAAAAATATGTTATTATATTAAAAAATTTAAAAGGAATGATTATTATATGGCTTACGATGGAATTGTTACAAAAGCGATTGTATCAGAATTATCTTTATTAAGAGGTGCAAGAATAGATAAAGTTTTTCAACCTAATAAAAATGAAATTATATTAGGTCTATATTTAGATAAAAAAAATTATGCTTTAAATATTTGCATTGATGCCCAAAATTGTAGACTAAATTTAACAACAAATGCTAAACCTAATCCACAAATTGCTCCTAATTTTTGTATGTTACTTCGCAAAAATTTAATTGGTCTAAAACTTGAAAATATTGTTACTCTTGATTTAGAACGTTTAATTATGTTAGATTTCGAAGGATTTGATGAAATTGATGATATTATCTCTAAAAAATTAATTGTCGAACTTATGGGTAAGCATAGCAATATTATTTTATTAGATGAAACAAATGTTATAATTGACAGTATGAGACATATTAAGGAAACTGATGAGAATTTTAGAGATATTTTACCTCATACAAAATACACTTTTCCTACTTCATCTAAATTTAATTTTTTAGAATTGAAAAATTTTGATGAATTCAAAAACATGATTAATATATCTTCAATAAATGATTTGCCTATAGCAATTTCTAATACTTTTAATGGGATTTCTAGAGCATTTATTCAATCAATTATTAGCAAGTTTGGAATTACCGAGGTAAATCCAAATAGCTTAAATACAATTTTTGATTATATTAATTTGATTTTAGAGAAAATTGAAACTTCTAATTTGGGTTTTGAAGAAATTATAAATGAAAATACCAATAAAAAAGATTACTTTTTAGTTCCTTGTGATATAAGCACACATTTTAATTTAAACTTTTTTATTGATGATTTTTACTTTTCAAAAGAAAATACTGAAACATTTAAAAATTATCGTAATACATTATTGAAATTGATTTTAGAAACATTAAAAAAATATCAAAAAAGATTATATAATATTGATGAAAAATTGAATGAATGCAAAGATATGGATAAATACCGCATCTATGGAGAATTAATTACTGCTAATTTGTATAAAATTCCAAATCAAAATTTAGAAAAAGTTGAAGTTGAAAATTATTATGAAAATAATACAATTGTAACTATTCCTTTAGATAAAAAATATCTTCCTAGTGTAAATGCCAAAAGATACTTTAAAAAATATAATAAGCTTAAAAATGCTCTAATAGTTGTAACAGAACAAAAAAATGATACTTTAGCTGAACTTAATTATTTAGAAAGTATTGTTTATGAATTAGAAAATGCATCTTCTATTGATGAACTCGCTCAAATTTTTGAAGAAATTTCTGAAAATAGTATATTTAAAGAAAAAACTAACTCTAAAACATCTAAAAAGTCTAAAATTAAAAAATCTAATCTTACAAAAAATAAAGAGATTTCTTTTAACCCAATCAAATATAATATAGATGGATATATTGTGCTTGTTGGAAGAAATAATAAAGAAAATGATTACTTAACATTGAAATATGCTAATAAAAATGATTTGTGGTTTCATACTAAGGATTTTCATGGCAGTCATACTATACTTAAAATAAATAATGATTTACCTTATCCTGATAATGACATTTTAGTTAAGGTTGCAGAAATTTCTGCTATTCATAGTAAAGCTAAAAATTCTTCAAATGTGCCTGTTGATTATTGTGAAGTTAAATTTGTAAAGAAACCTTCTGGTTCTAAACCTGGAATGGTAATCTATACAAATAATAAGACTTTATTTGTTAATCCAGGGAAAAGGGGACGTTCCTTAAATCCCTCAAAATAGGGAAATAGGGACAGTGGTACATATACCACTGTCCCTATTTCCCTATTTTGAGGGATTTAAGGAACGTCTCCTTTTCCCTATTTCATTTTTTCTTTAATTTTTACTAATGTATTTAATGCATCTATTGGTGTTAACTCATTTAAATTTACTTTATCTATTTCATGAGCAATTTCTGCTAATTTGTAATTGAACATATCAAATTGCCCTTCAACAGTTTTTTTGCTTTCCTGTTTCTTTCCAGTTAAGATATTTTTTCTTTCTAATCCTTTTAATATTTCGTCTGCTTTTTGAGTTACTTGTTTTGGAACACCTGCTAGACGTGCTACATGAATTCCATAGCTTTCATCTGTTCCGCCTCTTACAATTTTTCTTAAAAAGATAATGTCTTCTCCTTTTTCTTTTACTGCTATATTATAGTTTTTTACACCTTCGAGTTTTTCTTCAAGTTCTGTTAGTTCATGATAATGTGTTGCAAATAGTGTTTTAGCTCCACATTTTTCTTTGTCAGCTATATATTCTGCAACAGCCCACGCAATTGATAATCCATCATAAGTTGATGTTCCTCTACCAATTTCATCTAAAATTACTAAACTATTTTGTGTAGCTTCTTTTAAAATTGTGGATACTTCCATCATTTCTACCATAAATGTACTTTGCCCCATACTTAAATCATCTGAAGCTCCTACTCTTGTAAATATTTTATCTACTACTCCAATTTTTGCAGATATTGCTGGAACAAAACTTCCCACTTGTGCCATTAATGTTATTAATGCTACTTGTCTCATATATGTTGACTTACCAGCCATATTAGGACCTGTAATAATTGATAATCTATTATCATCTTTATCTAAATATGTATCATTTTCAACAAATACACCTGTTCCTAACATTTTATCTATAACTGGATGTCTTCCTCCTTTTATGTCTAATACTCCAGAATTATCAACTTCTGGCATACAATAGTTCATATCTTCTGCAACTGTTGCAAAAGCTGTTAATACATCTAATGTTGATACAACTGTACTTGTTAGTTGAAGTCTTTTTATATTTTTAGCAATTTCTTCTCTAATTTCAACAAAAGCATTATATTCTAAATTAATAACTTTTTCTTCTGCTCCTAAAATTTGATTTTCTAGTTTCTTTAAATCTTCTGTTATAAATCTTTCTGCATTTGTTAATGTTTGCTTTCTAATAAATCTGTCAGGAACTTGATTTAAGTATGATTTTGTAACTTCTATATAATATCCAAATACTTTATTAAATCCAACTTTCAAGTTTTTAATTCCTGTTTTTTCTCTTTCGTCAGCTTCTAATTGAATTAACCAATTTTTTCCCTCTGTTGTTGCTGTTTTTAATTCATCAATTTCATCATTATATCCTAGCTTAATAATTCCCCCATCTTTAATTGTCATTGGTGGGTCATCTACTATTGATATTTCTATTAATTTATAAATATCTTGCAATTCATCTAGTTTATCATATAATTCTTTTAACATATTTGATTTGCAATTTGATATTATCTTTTTCAATTCTGGTAATTTTTCTAAAGAATTTTTCAAAGTTATCATATCTCTTGCATTCGCATTACCATAAGCCATCTTTCCTGCTAAACGTTCAATATCATATACTTTTTTCAAATTTTCTATAATATCTCCCCTTAACATTAAATCATCTTTTAGTTCTTTCACAGAATATAATCTATTATTTATTTCTATTGGGTCTATTAATGGGTCATTAAGCCATCTTCTTAAGTGCCTTCCTCCCATTGATGTTGATGTTTTATCCAATACCCATAAAAGTGTTCCTTTTTTTGATTTATCTCTCATCTTTTCTGTAATTTCTAGGTTTCTTCTTGCATTAATATCAAGTGACATATATTTTGAAATATTATATATAACTATTTTATTAATATGTTCTAAGCTTGTCATTTGGGTTTCTTCAATATATTGTATTAAGCTATTTATAGATGCAACAGCTAATTTTTTATCTTCAATATTGTCAATCTGTTTTTGGTTATGGTCAACAAAATTGTATCTTAACTTAATTTTTTCAACGTCATCTATAAAATATTTTTCGTTTAGTCTAGTAATATAACAATCAAATCTTTCTTTTATTTTATTTATTTCTTCAGCACAATCAGC
Organism: uncultured Clostridium sp.; assembly: GCA_948441945.1. Lineage (GTDB taxonomy): Bacteria > Bacillota > Clostridia > TANB77 > CAG-508 > CAG-269. The sequence goes on from CAOJQV010000002.1 coordinate 5,423, forward strand.
CATCATACTATTAATAAGTAATTCTGATGGTGAATATCTTGCTATTTCATCTAGTAACAATGGAAAATTTTGATTATCCTTTATTTCAGTAGAATAAAATTCTCCTGTTGAAATATCACACACACTAATTCCAAAATATATTCCAGTTTTATAAATAGACATGATGAAGTTATTTTTTCTTTCTTCTAACATATTACTTTCTACTACTGTACCTGGTGTAATTACTCTTATAACACCTCTTTTAACAATTCCTTTTGCTTCTTTTGGGTCTTCTAGTTGTTCACAAATTGCAACTTTATATCCTTTTGCAATTAGTCTAGAAGTGTATATTTCTGCTGCATGATGTGGTACACCACACATTGGAGCTCTTTCATCTTGTCCACAGTCTTTTCCTGTTAATGTAAGTTCTAATTCTCTTGATGCTGTTATTGCATCATCAAAGAACATCTCATAAAAATCTCCTAATCTATAAAATAATATACAGTCTTTGTATTGTTCTTTTGTTTCAAGATACTTTTGCATCATTGGTGAATATTCTGTCATCTTTTACCTCCTTGAGACACTTGGGACAGTCTAAAAATGTCTCACTTTTTTTGTTATTATTTGTCGTTTATTGTATATCCAAGTTATTTCGACATATTTCTATTTTTTTGTGAGACATTTTTAGACTGTCCCAAGTGTCTCTCCTTTCAAATACCACATATGTTCAGAAACAATTTCTAGCTCAACTATATTTCCAATTAAGCTTTTGTCTCCTTCAAAAATAACAACTTTATTACTATCTGTTCTTCCTGTAAGCATTGCTTCATTATTTTTACTTGTTCCTTCAACTAAAACTTTTTGAATTGTTCCTACATATTTCTGATTATTTTCTTCTATTTGACTTTCTACTAATTCTTTTAATTTATCAAATCTTTTATGTTTTATTTCTTCTGGAATTTGATTTTCCATTTTGTCTCCTGGTGTTCCTACTCTTCTTGAATATATAAACATATATACTTGTTCAAATTTCACTTTTTTAACAACATCTAATGTGTCCTCAAATTCTTCATCAGTTTCTCCTGGGAATCCTACTATAATGTCTGTTGATAGTGTTAAGTTTGGTATTTTTTCTTTCATCTTTTCTACTAAGTTTAAATATTGTTCTTTTGTATATTTTCTGTTCATTTCTTTTAAGACTTTTGTATTTCCTGATTGTAATGGTAAATGTACTAATTTACATACTTTTTCACAGTCTGCTATTGCTTCTATTACATCATCAGTGAAGTCTTTTGGATGTGGCGATACAAATCTTATTCTTTCTATTCCTTCTATTTTGTTTATTGCTCTTAATAATGTTGCAAAAGAGTTTACTCCTTGATATTCCTCAAATTCTATATTTTTATCTCTTTCTACTTTTAAATATGAATTTACATTTTGTCCGAAGTAATGTAATTTCTTTATATCCTTTTTGAGCTAAATCTTTTACTTCTTCTATTATTGCTTTTGGCTGTCTACTTCTTTCTCTTCCTCTAACATAAGGAACTATGCAATAACTACAAAAGTTATTACATCCGTTCATTATTGTTACTGATGCTTTTATATTGCTTTCTCTTTTTATTGGTAAATCTTCATATATTTTTCCATCTATGTCTAATATGTCTTCTTGTCTCTTTTTTTCTTTTATTGCTTTATATAAGTCCTCTGAAAATTTATGTAGTGTATGTGTTCCAAATATTATGTCTGTATATGGATAGCTCATCTTTATTTTATTTGTAATATGTTTTTCTTGCATCATACATCCACCAATTGCTATTATAGTGCCTTGTTCTTCTTTGATTTTTTTTAGTTCTCCTAGTTTTCCAAATAGTTTGTCTTCTGCATTTTCTCTTACACAGCATGTGTTAAATAGTGCTAAGTCTGCTTCTTTTTGATTGTCTGTTTTTGTATATCCCATTTCTTCTATCATTCCACATAATTTTTCTGAGTCGTTTTCATTTAGTTGGCATCCCATTGTTAATATACTGTATTTTTGATTTTTATTTTTGTTTATTTCTTTTACTTTTTCTATATATTTCTTTTGTTCTTCTATTTCTTTTGATGTTTCCAATTTTTTAACCTCCAATTTTCGTATATTTTATTATATTTTTCGACTTTTTGCAAGATTTTTTAATTTTTTTAAAATTTTTTATGTTTTATGTTGACAAATTATGAAATCCGATATATAATATCATCATACTTGATATGAATTACTTGAATAAATAAATCAAGAAGGAGGTAAGTGCTATGAAAACACGTGGACATCCTGCATTTTCAAATCATAGTATGATCGCAAAATTTTAGCGGGTAGTAGCCGGCAGCTGGGAATTCCAGCATGGAACTTTATTGTTTTTGCTTCGTTTAAGGAGGTATAAATCATGAAAACAAGTATTAATACTATTTTTTCAAAGAAAAACATTTTATCCTTATCGCAGGCGCAGACAGCGCAGCAGAAATCAAACGTAAATGAAATCCAGATCGCAGGCAGCGGGCACGGCGACATTGACATCGAACACAGATTGTTAATCTGAGCGCCAGAGCAGGCGGGGTTAACTAATCCCATGTAAGTAGTGTCAAAATCCAACCGAAGATTCATTTATTCAGCCTGGTATCACGCACTGATTACTCAGGTGGCAGTAAAAAGAGCCGACTCTTTATGAGTTGGCTCTTTCCTATTATTTACTATAATCATTAATTTTTTTCATAAATATTATTCTATCAATAATATCTAATATTCCAAAACATACTACTATAACACCCATTGTTGTAAGTATAATATCTTTAGAAACTAAAATTATAATTCCTGCTAATATCATTAATATTGAAAATAATAATGTAGCTGTCCAATATGGTGATTTTACTTCTTTCCATATTAATATTGTTTGTAAGTCCATAATTCCTGCTCCAACAATCCAAATACCTATTATTATTCTAAATAAAGATAATATTGCATCAGAAGCAAATAATACTATTACTCCAAATATAACCTCAATTAAAGCTGTTGTTAATAGTAAGTCTTCTTTAGTATCTGAAGTATAATATTCTACTAATTTTAAAACACCCATAGCCATAAATAAGATTCCTAATATGATAGAAATAGCTCCTAATGTGTCTTCTGGTTTTGCTATAAGTAGAATTCCAAATAGTACAAATATTATTGAAATAACTATGTCTGTCCAACTTGACCTTTTTAAAATTCTTTCAAACATGATACTCCCTCTCTTTCTTTTGTATTATTGGCTATATATTATCATATTAATTTAAAATTGTATATATTTATTTAAAATTTTACAAAAAAAATAGCACATTAGGTGCTATATCTTTTATTATTAATTATGCATTTTCTGTTTCTTTTTTTGCTACTACTTGTTTTCCATCATAATATCCACAACTTTTACAAACTCTATGTGGCATTATAGGTTCGTGACAATTTGGACATGTTGAAAATTTTGGTTGTTCTTTTTTCCATGTTGATCTTTTTGAATGTGTTCTTGCTTTTGACCATCTTCTTTTTGGTTGTGCCATCTTAATCCCTCCTTGTTTAAAGATATACTTCTTTTATATCTATTTCAATTTTTCATTTTTTTGCACTATAAAATTATACAAGTTTTTTTAGCATTTGTCAACTATTTCATCAATTTAAGTTTTTTATTTCATTTTCTAGTATATTATTTTCAATTTTATAGTCTATACAATACTTTTTATATAGTCCCTTAACATTTTTCTTTGTTACTACTTTTTTAATTCCGTCTATACTAATTTGTGTTAAAAAATCTGTTATAAGTTTTTCTATTTGAGGATTTACTAAAGCTTTATCTCTTTCATGTAACCAATATTGTAATTCATATTCTTTAGTCCACTCTTTTCCTTTATAAATTATACCTGCTGCTAACTTATCACATAGCATTTCTGCCACATAAGGATAAGGTATAATTGGTGTTTTGTTAGATGCACTTAAATCAACCCAATAATCTATGTGATGTTTATTATGTGCTTTATGATGTAACCATGCTTCTGAGTATCCTTTATCTTTTTTGCAATCTGTTATTGGTGAATGTTTTCCATTAAAATATTTTACACTTTCAAAAAATTCTGTTGGTGAGTATTTTGATAAATCATGAACAAATCCTCTCCATGGCTCTCCTACTCTACAACATAATTTAAAAACAACCCATCTATGTTTTGTAATTACGATAAAATGTTTTACTGCATTTTTTAGGTACATCTATTCCATCTCCTCTTACTTACAAACTAAGTTTAGCATACATTTTTATAAAAATCAACATTTTTTAAATTTTGCATATTATAAAATGATATGGAGGTATTATATGTGTGGTTTTACTGGATTTATAAATTTGAAGACAGATATTACAGATAAGAAAGACATTTTAATAAATATGAATTCTACATTGTGCAAAAGAGGACCTGATGAAGATGGATATTACATAGAAAAAAATGTCGCTCTTGCTCACAAAAGATTAATTGTTATTGACCCTAATGGTGGTAAGCAACCGATGATAGAAAAATATTCTTATGGTGATTATGTAATTGTTTATAATGGTCAAATTTACAATACAAAAGAATTAAAAGATGTTTTACTCGAAAATAATTTTTCTTTTAATGGTCATTGTGACACAGAAGTTTTATTAAAGTCTTATATCCATTATGGTAATGATGTTGTAAATCATTTAAATGGAATTTTTGCTTTTGCTATTTGGAATTCTAGAAAAAGAGAATTATTTTTAGCTCGTGACCATTTTGGTGTAAAACCTTTATTTTATACTATAAAAAATAATACTTTGATTTTTTCTTCTGAAATAAAAGCATTATTTGAATATCCTGGCGTAGAAAAAATTTTAGATAATCAGGGGATTTCAGAATTGTTTGGTATTGGTCCTAGTCATACTCCAGGAACTACTATTTTTAAGGATATTTATGAAATAAAACCTGCTCACTATGCTATTTTTAATGATTATGGTTTAAAAGTTAATCGATATTGGAAACTGCATTCTAAAAAACATACTGATAGTCTTGAAACTACTTGTAATAATGTCAAATTTTTGTTAGAAGATAGCATTACAAGACAACTTGTTTCTGATGTTCCTTTATGTACTTTTCTTTCAGGTGGTTTAGATTCAAGTATTATTACTAAGTTTGCTTCTGATTATTGCAAAGATAATGGTCTACCACCTTTAGACACTTATTCTATAGATTATGTAGATAATGATAAAAACTTTGTAAAAAGCGACTTTCAGCCAAATTCTGATGATTATTTTATAGAGTTAATGAATAAAAATTTACACACAAATCATCATAAAATTGTTATTGATACTCCTGAACTTGCAATGTATTTGGAGGATGCAATGATTGCTCGTGATATGCCTGGTATGGCTGATATTGATTCTTCTTTGCTTTTATTTTGTAAAAATGTAAAAAAAGAAATGACTGTGTCTTTGACTGGTGAATGTGCTGATGAAATTTTTGGTGGATATCCATGGTTTTTTAGAGAAGATGCTTTAAATAGTAATACATTTCCTTGGTCTATCGCAATTGAAGAAAGACAAAATCTTTTAAATCCTTCTATTGGTGCTAAAGTTAATTTAAGGAGTTATATTGATTATAGGTATAATGAGAGTTTATCTGAGGTTGATATTTTAGATAGCGACTCTAATGAAACTGCTGAGAAAAGAAAAATTTCTTATTTGACTTTAAATTGGTTTATGCAAACTCTTTTAGACCGTTCTGATAGAATGGCTATGTATAATGGCTTTGAACTTCGTGTTCCTTTTTGTGATTATAGATTAGCTCAATATGTGTGGAATATTCCTTGGGAGATGAAAGCTTTAAATGGTCGTGAAAAGGGATTACTTAGATATATTTGTAAAGGTTTTCTTCCAGATGAAATTGTTGATAGGAAAAAGTCTCCTTATCCTAAAACTCATAATCCTACTTATTTGGCTAAGGTTAGGGGTATGCTTTCTGATATTATGAAGAATAAAAATGCTCCTATTAATTCTTTGCTTAATAGAGATTATATTTTGGATATTTTAAATACTGATGGTTCTAGTTTTTCTAGGCCTTGGTTTGGTCAATTAATGACTGGTCCACAATTAATGGCGTACCTTTGTCAGGTTAATATGTGGCTTGAGAAGTATCAGCCTAAGATTGAGTTGTAAAAGTATTAGAGGTCGCAAATTGCGACCTCAAGCTACTTACACCATATATAATCTTACTATGATTTCAACTAAATTTGCTTATTTTCTCTACATAGTCTCTATCTTCTATCTTAGAAATCGCAAAACATTTCTTGCCTAAATCTTTTAATGATGCTCCACAATGATATAATTCCTTATTATCTATTACTATAAATCTATCATGAAATTTACTTGTTTTAGCTATTTTTAAAGTTTTATATTGTTTATTAAATTTGTTAATATCTAATTTACTTATATCACTATTTTGTGATGTTAATATAACAACTTCTACATCTCTATTTTTCTTTGATAACATTTTCAAAATACTATCATCTATATAGTTATCTATAATTAAAATTTTATTTTTAGCAGTTTTAATTATATCAATTATTAAACTATAACTATCATAAATTTGCCCATCAAAAAATATTTTTTGATTAAATTCCTCTTTTTTCTTTTTTTGCAACTCATCAAATATTTTCTCAAAGTTCTTTTCATGATTTGATAATTTTCTGTCTTGATTCAACAATTTGAATTCAACATTTGATAATCTTTCAAATACTTGTCCATTTGTAACTAAAAATTTTCGCATTTCAACAAATGCATCCATAATATTTATACTCACTTGAATGGCTATTTGATTTCTCAATAATCCTGAAAGCATTGCTATTCCTTGTTCTGTAAAAACATATGGTAAATATCTTCTTCCTCCATAGTTTTCTTTTTCTAAACTTGAGGTCACAAATTGTGACCTCAAGTTTTCTAACTCCTCTTCATTAAGTTGAAAACAGAATTTTTCTGGAAATCTTTGTATATTTCTCTTTACAGTTTGATTAATTTTTTTAGTCTCATAATGATATAACATAGCAACATCACTATCTAACATTACTTGCTGTCCTCGAATTGTATAAATTAAACTTTTAATATTGTCTATATCATATTTTATTACATCCAAATCTTTATTTACTGGTATTATTTTATTTTCATCTTTCATAATTTTCACATCCTTTAAGGTTGTGTTTATTATAAAACATTTGTTTTTAAAAGTCAATGGATTTTTTATATAAATTAGCCATATATTTATTACTTCAATATAAAAACACTACTAGTTTCCTGTATAAACTAAAGACTCAATTCCACAACTATATAAAGTAGTAGAATTATGAGGAAAAAATGCAAAATACACTTCTCCATTTGGTTGATAAAAAACAATTCCAATTCTATAATCAGGATTTATATCTTGTGAAAAATCATGTTTTTCAACTTTATATGTGAATTTTTTTCCATCATATACACATGTTCCATCTTGGTTAAGAACAAATCTTGTTCCAAATTCAGGGTCTTTGTATGTTCCATATTTTATAGTATAATTTCCTACTTTTAGACCTTTTGCTGCTTCTTCCGCAGCTTTTCTTTCTTCTTCTGCCTTAATTTCAGTCTTTGCTGTTTCTATTTTTTGTTTTGTTGTTTCTACTTCATTAACTTTATTTTCTGTTGCAGATTTTACTTCTTCTGATACAATTTCATCTTGTGTTTTATATCCATCTACACCATTTGTTATATTATTTTTTAAATCTTTTATATCAATATCTTCTGTAAATTCAACTTTTATACTTGATTCTATTTCAGGTTTTACAAATGTTTCATCAAATTTTGATAGTGTAATTGTTTCTCCTGATAATGTATTTTGAGTTGTTGAGTCACCTTTTGTAATTGTATTTTCTGCTTCATTGTTTTTATCTGGATTTTCTAATATTGTGTAAATTTTTTTGTATGAGTCTTCAGTCTCGCTTTCTTCATGTATATACCAAGCATAAGATTTGTATTGTATATTATATAAAAATTCGACTTTTGCTGGTTCTTGATGTACTATTTTATCTACATTATTTTCTCCTTTTGTTCTATAAATATTAATATAAGAATTTCCTTCAAAGTCATAATTCATAATCATTACAGGATTTGTTTCTCCTACTTCTATAAACTGAAGTTCTATATTTTCCATATCATCTTTAAGTCCATATTCTTCTTTGTTGCTATCTTCAGCTATTGCTGATTTTAAATATGTATAATATGTATCTCCCCATTGTGTTCCAGTTGTTTTGTTTTTTTGTACATATTTATAACCAAAGTATCCTCCGATACTTCCCCCTGCAATTAAAATTATTAATACTATTATTGTTATTATAATTGGTAGTTTGCTTTTCTTTTTCATATTTTCTTCTGACATATTTGGTTCTCCTTTAGATTTCTAATTAAAAATTTCCCTCTTTATATACTTGTTTTATAGTTTGACCTTCAGTATAGTGCATATCTACATTTTTCCATTTCTTTCCATCTACTGATATTGCAACTGCATCTATTGTAGACCAATGTGATGAATCTACTAACCATTTTACTATAAATAGATAATATTCTAATCCAGTGCTATCTTTTACCATACATTGTTTTGTATATCCTATTGGTTGTTCTGGTGTTCCTGTCCCATCTATTTTTTGTGCTAATGCCATTGCTTGCTTTTCTGAAATTCTATTGCTTGAAGTTGTTGTACTTTGATTAGTTGATGTTGTTGTACTTTGGGCTTTCTTCTTTGCCTCTTCTTCTGCTTTTTTCTTTTCTTCAGCTTTTTTTCTAGCTTCTTCAGCAAGCCTTTCTTCCTCTAATCGTTTTTCTTCTTCTATTCTTTCTTTTTCTTGTTTCTTATTTTCTAATTCTTCTGTTTGCATCTTTATTGTTTGTGTAACATTTTCTGTTACTATTTGTTCAATTGTTTTATATCCTTCAATTCCTTCTTTTATTTTATCTCTTAGTTCTGCCAAATCACCATCTAATTTTATTATTATACTTTCGTCATAGTCTTCTGGTACAATAAATGTTTCTTCAAATTTAGATATAATAGGAATATTATTTTCATCAATAGTTTTGTCTGATTGTGGCATTTCTTCTTTTGTGAATGTATAGATATTTTGTGATGGGTTGTCAAATATATTTTCAAATATCTGTGTTCCATTTTCTAGTGTTGTATGTGCATACCATCCATATTTTTTAGTTGGTATGTGATATAAAAATACTATATTTTGTTCAGTGCTTTTTTCTATAGTTTGTTCTGTTTTTACTTCTCCTTCTGTAATTCCATAAACAATTAATTTATGGTTATTTGAGTTGTTATCTTCAATTTCTGTATCTATATATTGCATAACCATTTTTGGTTCTTGATTTTTTTCGTTTTGAATAAATCTTATTTCTGTATTTATTCTTTTTCCTTCTTGTATTTCTTGCTTTTCATTACTTTCTTTTAAATATGTATAATATGTGTCTCCCCATTGTGTTCCAATTGTTTTGTTTTCTTTATTGTGTTTATACCATAAATATCCTCCTATACTTCCTGCTATTAAAATAATGATTAATACTGTTACTGTTATTATAATTGGTAACTTGTTTTTTGTTTTTTCTTCCATTTTTATCCCCCTTTTTCTTATTTATTCTAACACAAAAAATTTATGATGTATATATTTTTATTTAATGATTTTTTTATAAGAAAAAGACCGTTTATAAACGGTCTCTTCCATCTTAGTATTTCTTAGCGTTTCACTATTTTCTTATTTTTTCTTTTACTTTTGTTCTTACCTCTCTATCTAATTCCAGAATATCTGAAATAGTGTTTAACGTTACTCCTTCGTGGCTTTCTAAAGTTTTCCTAATATATTTAGGAATATCTGTGAACTTAATTTGATGCTTTAAAAATGCATCTACAACCACTTCATCTGCTGCGTTTAGCACTACCTGATGGCTATGACCAGATTCTATTGCCTGATATGCTAAACTCAAGCACTCGAATTTTTTAAGGTCTGGCTTTTCAAAGCTCAAATCATGAACTTCAAATAAATCCAACATTTGAATGTTGTTGCGTAACCTTACAGGATAGTTCAATGCGTATGCAATTGGAATTTGCATATCTTTAGGTCCAATATTTGCCATAATTGTACCATCTTCAAATTGAACTGCTGAGTGCAATAGGCTTTTTCTATGAACCACTACCTGTATATTCTCAGGCATTGTGTCAAATAGCCACCTTGCTTCAATGACTTCAAAACCTTTATTCATCATTGTAGCAGAGTCTATTGTTACTTTTGGCCCCATTTTCCACGTTGGATGGTTTAGAGCCTGCTCTGGTGTTATTTCTTCTGTGATTTCCTTATCGAAAAAAGGACCACCAGATGCTGTTAATAAAATTTTGTTAATCTTATTTTTTTCTTCTCCCTGCAGACACTGCATAATTGCACTATGTTCGCTATCTGCTGTTAGCAACTGCACACCTGTACTTTTAGCAAGATTCATAATAATCTCGCCTCCTGTAACAAGCACTTCTTTGTTTGCCAATACTACTTTATTACAGTTTTGTATCATGTAATATGTGGGTAAAAGACCTGCAATTCCTACTAACGCAGAAACGCCAATGTCAGATTTTAGCTTAGAGATTTCCGCTAGCCCTTTATCTCCATAATATACGTTCAGTTCTGGAAAAGCTTTTTCGATTTCTCTTGCGTCTTCCTCTGAAAAGATGTATACATTATGAGGATAAAATTCCTCAATCTGCTGTTTTAGTGCATCTTTGCTACTCCGTGCTACCAGTGTTTCAACTGTAAAAATCTCTGGATTTTCTCTAACTACTTTTAATGTAGTAGTTCCAATTGAGCCAGTTGAGCCAAAAATACTAACTTTTACTTTTTTCATAGAAAATAACCTCCTTGAAATTTTTTTGCTACATATTTTATGTTATCTATTTTATCACCTATTATATATCATGTCAATTTTCATATCAAAAAAAGATTGCAGTTGCAACCTTTTTTTCTATTTAAAAAACTTATTAAATAAACCTTTTCCTTTATTGTCTTCTGCTTCTTCCTCGTTATCTTCATACTCATCATAGTCATCATCATCTTCTTCTTCTTCGTCGTCATATTCATCATCATAGTCGTCATCATCTTCTAAATCTTCTTCATCTTCAAAGTCTTCGTCATCGTAATCATCTTCATCATCTAAATCTTCGTCTTCATAATTATCATCTTCGTACTCGTCGTCTTCATATTCATCTTCATATTCTTCATAGTCTGAGTCATATTCTTCATCATCTTCGTCGATTTTACTTGTTTTACTGCTTTTAGTTTCTTCATAATCTTCAGCTATGTTTTCATCATCATCATATTCATCTTTTACAAATTGGTCTTCAGAAAATATGTTATTTTCTAAACTATTTTTTGTTGCTTTGTTTTGTTCTATATCTTCTAATTGATATTCTGATAAATCTTTTTCGAATTTTTCACTTATTTCTTTTTGGAAGACTTCGTATATGTTCTTAATTTCTCCAATTCTCCAGTAATTAGAGTTTATAATTGTTCCCGCTTTAATATTTATTCCATTTACTTCTTGTTCAAAGTTTTTAACCTTTTTATTAATATTTTTTAGGTAGTCTTTATTATATAATTCATTATATGCTTTTTTTGTAGATTTACCTGTTATTTCTTTTACAATTAATTCATATAAGTTATTAAATTGTTCTATGTCTAATTCAAAATTTTTGCAAGCTTCATTCATTAATTGGTCATGAGTTTTTTGTCCATTAATTGATGTCATTCTTTCATTATCTAGAAAACTTACAATGTAGCTTTTTTCTGCTTTTAAGAATGCTAATTTTACACTTACATCTTTAAGAATTTTGTAGTATTTTTCAATTTTTAGTTCGTCTCTACTAATTTCTCCTAAAATTCTTTTACTTCTTTCATAAATTAATATATAACATTCTGCTTCTTTTTTAGCGATTTCTTTTCTTTCCATTACTGCATCTTTCATTACTTCATAGTTAAATGGTACTCTTTCATCTTTTCCATTTTCAATCATGATGTCAATAATTTCTTGTTCTTCTTCTGTGTTTATGAAATTTTTGATTCTTCTTAATGTTGATATGTCTATTTCTGTTAAATCTTTTGTCATCTTTTCTATTATTTGAAGATGATTTTTTTCTTGTACTCTTCTATTTCTAGCATATTGATTTCTTTGATTTTGCTTCTCTGAAAAATCTTTTAATGATACAATAAAACTTTCTCTTAATTCTTGTAGTTTATAGTTATTTCTGTCAATTGTTTCTTCTATTGTTTTCATTTTATTTTCTATTTCTCTTGGTTCTTTGTCTAAACTATTAAATAGTTTATTTCTTTCTTCTTCTAGTTTTATATTTGATTGGTATAATTTCTTTTGTTCTTGTTGAATAACACGTATATTATTTGCTACTTCGTCAAAGTCATTAATGATTTCTTCTTCTTCTAGAAGAATGTCTTGGTATTTTTGTATTTCTTCTATTAATTCTTTATAGTCTTTATTTATTGTTTTTAAGTTAACTTTTTTACCAAGTCCAAATATTTCGGTGAAATATCTTTCTAGAACAATAGCACTTCTTTCATACATAGAAAGTCCCCCTTTTTACATTATTCTCATATCATTTCATCTATTTTATCATCTTTGACAAAAAATAACAAGTTTTTTTAATAATTTTCTATTTGTTTTTTATTTCTATAATTCAACTATTTTTTCCCATGTTAAATTTTCTTTTCCAAAGTGCCCATAGTTTGTTGTTTGTTTATATATTGGCTTTTTAAGTTCTAGATAATTTATAATTCCTGTTGGTGTTAAGTTGAATTTTTTATTTATCTTTTCTATAATTTCACTTTCTGGTATTGTTGCTGTGTTAAATGTGTCTATGTATATAGATATTGGTTTTGCAACTCCAATTGCATAAGAAAGTTGAATTTCGCATTTTTTTGCATATCCATTTGCTACAATATTTTTTGCTAGATGTCTTGCCATATAAGATGCTGACCTATCTACTTTGCTTGGGTCTTTTCCTGAAAATGCTCCGCCCCCATGTCTTGCATATCCTCCATAAGTATCTACTATAATTTTTCTTCCTGTTAGTCCACTGTCTCCTAAAGGTCCTCCTATAATAAATCTTCCTGTTGGGTTTATATAGTATTTTGTTTTTTCGTCTAATAGTTCATTTGGTATAACTTCATTTATTACTTTCTCTTTAATATCTTTTTTAAGGGTTTCTAAACTTATTTCTGCATTGTGTTGTGTTGATACAACTATTGTGTCTATTCTTATTGGTTTGTTTTCTTCATATTCTACTGTTACTTGTGTTTTTCCATCTGGTCTTAAATAATCGATTATATTTTGTTTTCTTACTTCTGTTAGTCTTTTTGATAGTTTATGTGCTAAGTATATTGGCATCGGCATATAGTTTTCTGTTTCATCAGTTGCAAATCCAAACATAATTCCTTGGTCTCCTGCGCCTTCTGATGATACTTCTTCTCCTTCTTTGTCTTCTAGTGATTTATCTACTCCTAGTGCTATATCAGGAGATTGTTTTGATATATTTATATTTATTTTACATGTTTTATAGTCTATGTCTAGTTCACTATTATCATATCCTATTTCTTTTATTGCTATTCTTACAATTTGCTCAATGTCTACATTTTCTGCTTTTGATGTAATTTCTCCTGTAATTAATATTTCTCCTTTTCCTGCTACTGTTTCACAAGCTACTCTTGCATTTTTATCCTTTTCTAAGTAACTGTCTAATATGCTGTCTGATATAAAGTCACATAGTTTGTCTGGATGCCCTTCTGTTACACTTTCTGATGTAAATAGTTTTCTCATTTTTTATTCCTTCTTTCTTGTTTGTATTATATGTTTCAAGTTTTTTATGTTTTTATTATAGGCATGTTCCTAGGATTTTCCTATAATAACTAAAAAACCTTTGCTTTTTGCAAAGGTTGATAGTTCTAATTTTATAAAAATCATCACTCAAAGCCCTTTGCTTTGTCGGTGTTAGCACCTTGCTTTTAGCAGGTTGCTGTGGAGTCATTAAGCCGATTCTCTCGTCCACTCTTGATAACATATTGTAATTATTATAGTTTTTTTTAGTTTTTTTGTCAATAGATTTTAAGGAAAAATTGTTAATATCTAATTCGCCTACTGATATGTCTGTGCCTTCGATTGATACCTGATAGCCTTCTAAGATTGTCAAACAGCCAGATACAATCCGTTCTGCATCTTTTAGGGTAAGCTTGTTCATCACAGTTAAGTCTCCTTCAAAGATATAAGTATCGTTTGTTACTACTAATGCTTCAAGTGTCCGTTCTAACATAAGCAATCCTCCTATTAAATGAAACGTTATTTACAAACGCCTAAGTGTTTTATGTTACTTTAGTATTATATCAGATATGCATTTAATAGCAAATAAAATTACATAGAACTGTTATTGTATTATGTTGACTATGTATTGAAATTGTATTATAATATAAGTATGATACATTTCGTTTTTGCAAAAAAAGAAAAGGAGAAAACAATATGGCAACTAGAACAAGACTTTTTTTGAACGGGTTAACAAATTCACCAGACAGGCGGTATGCTGTGCTTGCAGACTCAGATTGCTTTATAGTAGTCCCATTATTTGTTAGGACCGCCAGCAAGATACTTTTAAGCTATAAAAAGCTTAAAACCGACTTCTCTATGGATGATGAGGATAAGATTCTATCTAAAATTAATGAATCTATCCTCGATAAGGTTGGCGAACCTCAAATTGTTTCACTTAATTGGGGATATGATGTTGACAAAGCAATAGATGAAATAGCTGTTCATAATAGAATGCTTAGCCACCAGTCTGACAGTGAATAGTGAGTAAGTATCCTTTTAACAAGAAAAAAGCCTACTGCATTTTTATTTTTGCAGAAGGCTTTTTCCTATTTCTAATTTATCAAACTATGACAAAAAGAAATGACCCTTTTGTCACAAAAGTTTTTCTAACTCTTTAATTTTATCTCTAATTTCAGCAGCTTTCTCAAATTCCATAGAAGCTGCATATTTAAGCATTTCATCAGTTAATTCTGAAATTGTATTTTTAATGTCTTCAACATTTTCCATTTTATATTCAACACCAATATCTTCTTGTTTAGTAATACTAATTGTATCACGAACAGATTTTGAAATTGTTGTTGGAGTAATTCCATGTTTTAAATTATACTCTTCTTGGATTTTTCTTCTTCTATTTGTTTCAGTAATTGCTTTTTCCATTGATTCTGTTAATTCATCTGCATACATAATTACAGTACCATTTGTATTTCTAGCAGCACGTCCTATTGTTTGAATTAAAGAACGTTCTGAACGCAAGAATCCTTCTTTGTCTGCATCTAAAATTGCTACTAATGAAACTTCTGGAATATCTAGTCCTTCTCTTAAAAGGTTTATTCCAACTAAAACATCAAATTCTCCGAGTCTTAAATTACGTATAATTTCCATTCTTTCTAATGCTTTAATATCTGAATGCATATAATTTACTTTAATATCTAAACTTTGTAAATAAGATGTTAAGTCTTCTGCCATTTTTTTAGTTAATGTGGTAACTAAAACTCTTTCATTTCTTTCTACACGTATACGAATTTGCTCAATTAAATCATCAATTTGGTTAGTAACTGGTTTTACTTCAATTTTAGGGTCCAAAAGCCCTGTTGGTCTAATAATTTGTTCAACTACATTTTCTTTTGAGTGTTCTTTTTCATAGTCTGCTGGAGTTGCACTTACAAAAATGACTTGATTTATTTTTTGTTCAAATTCTTCAAATTTTAATGGTCTATTATCAAAAGCAGAAGGCAATCTAAATCCATAATTAACTAATGATTCTTTCCTTGCTCTGTCTCCATTATACATTGCTCTAACTTGTGGAATTGTTGCATGTGATTCGTCTATTAATAATAGAAAATCATTTGGTAAATAGTCAAATAGTGTAAAAGGTGGAGAGCCTGCTGGTCTACCACTTATATGTCTTGAATAGTTTTCAATTCCTTGGCAGAATCCAGTTTCTTTCATCATTTCCATATCAAAGTTTGTTCTTTCATCAATTCTTTGTGCTTCTATTAATTTATTGTTTTCTTTAAAGAACTTTATTCTTTCTTGTAATTCTTCTTCAATGGTGACTAATGCTCTTTCCATTTTATCTGATGTTGTTACATAGTGTGAGTTTGGGAATATCATAACGTGCTTTCTTTGTGCTATTGCTTTGCCTGTTAGTGGATTAATTTCGTGTATTTTCTCAATTTCATCTCCCCAAAATTCAACTCTTATAGCAGATTCACTAGTGTCTGAAGGATAAACTTCTAAAATATCTCCTTTTGCTCTAAATGTTCCTCTTTTAAAATCAATTTCATTTCTTGAATATTGCATGTAAATTAGTTTTTTCATAATTTCTTCTCTTGATTTTTGCATCCCTGGTCTTAAGGAAACTATCATGTGCTCATAATCAATAGGGTCTCCTAAACCATATATACAAGAGACAGAGGCTACTATTATAACATCTTTTGTTTCAAATAGAGATGCTGTTGCTGAGTGACGAAGTTTGTCAATTTCATCATTTATTGAGGCATCTTTTTCTATATATGTGTCAGATGCTGGAATGTAACTTTCTGGCTGATAATAGTCGTAATAACTAACAAAGTACTCAACATTGTTTTTGGGAAAGAATTCTTTGAATTCTGAATATAGTTGTCCTGCTAGTGTTTTATTGTGTGCTAATACAAGTGTTGGTTTTTGTACTTTTTGTATTATATTTGCCATTGTGAAAGTTTTTCCAGAGCCTGTAACTCCAAGTAAAGTTTGGAACTTCTTGCCTTCTTCTATTCCTTTTGATAGATATTCTATTGCTTGTGGCTGGTCGCCTGTTGGTTTATAATTTGATTCTAAATTGAACATTTTTCCTCCTTTTTTATTTTTTGTAATGTCATTTTTGATTTAAAAAAAGAGCAAATGCCCTTTTTCTATTTTATTCTACATATTTTTATTAATATTCTAAATAACTATGTTTAGAACAATAATCATTCCAACTATAAGTCACTCTATTATAGCACCCATACGCTTTACAGTATTTTCTATATGATGTTGATGGTTTGTGGTCATAGCAATATTCACTTCCATAAGCAGTTTCTTTGTTACATCCATCCTGTTTGCAGTAATCACTTGTATCTTTTGAAGCAATTGCTGTTTTTATACCATCATAATTTACATTTATAATAATATTTCCTTTTTTATCAATTACTCCAAATTTTTTATTTTGCATTACCATAAAATATCCTTCTGAACTAATAGTATTGCTTATTTCATTATATTGTGGATTTACTATATATTTTCCTGTATTATCAATAAATCCATATTTATCTCCCAATTTTACCATTGACAAATTATTTTCTATAAAATCATTTGCATAATCAAATTGTGGATTTATTACATATTCTCCTTTTTTATTTATATAACCCATTTTATCATTTATTTCTACTGCTGCTAAACCATTTGCTGTAAAATTACTTACACCATCATATTGTAAATTAATTACATATTTTCCATTTTTATCAATAAATCCATATTTATCATTTAATTCAACTGGCGTTAAACCATTTGGCTCATACATACCTATATCATCAAATTGTGGATTTATTACATATTCCCCTTTTTTATTTATAATTCCGCATTTATCATTTACCTTAACTCTACAATAATCTGTATTTACAAAGTCTGAATAATAGCAAGAATCAAATTGTGGGTTTATTATATATTTTCCTGTTTTATCAATGAATCCATATTTCTCACCCGTTTTTACACATATTAAATTATTATATGTAAAACTAGCTATATCATCGAATTGTGGATTTATTACATATTCTCCATTTTTATTTATAATTCCACATAAGTCATTTACTTCCACTTGTGCAAAACCATCTTCATTAAATGAAAATGCAAAATCATATTGTGGATTTATTACTATTTCATTTTTAGAATTAATATATCCATACTTTCCTTCAACTTTTATATATGCTCTATCACTATAAAAATATCCCATTTCTTCATATATTGGATTTATTACATATTTTCCGTTTTCATCAATATATCCATATTTATCTTCGACTTTTACCTTCGCAAATTTGTCGTTTCCAAAACTATATGCTTCATCATATTGCATATTTATAACTATTTCATTTTTACTATTTATATATCCCCATTTATCATTTTGTTTAACTGCTGCTAATCCATTTTTAGAAAAAGCATATATATCATCATATTGAGGGTTTATTATTATTTCTTGCTTTGCATTAATATATCCCCATTTGTCGCCAATTTTTATACCTATTAGCCCTTGTTGAAACATATCTATATTGCCTAATTTTGTTTCTTGCACTTTTTTATTATTTTTAACTATAAACCATGTTACAGTAATAATAGCCATTATTACTAATATTATTAATGCTGTTATTATTACTACTTTTTTCTTTTCTTTAGTCTGACTTTTTGTTTCTTTCTCTTTCGTATTTTCTGTTACTTCTGTTTTTTCTGTTTCTTTTGTTTTGATTTTTTCTGTTTTTTCTACTTTTTCTTCTTTATTTTCATTTTTCTCCATTTTATTCTCCCATTTTTTTGCCACTGTTACATTATATGATTATGATTTTATAGTCAATGACATAGTAAATTCTAGTTATTCTTATCTCTATACATTTTAATAATATCAGCAAAACTCATTTTTGTACCATAATTCAATATGGCATTAGAATATATCTTAATTGCAATATGAGCAATAACAAAAATAGTAACAAGTAAAATAGCAATGGAAATTATAACATCTGTTGTGCTTGCAATTCCCATCATTATTCTAAAAGGCATACAAAATGGTGAAGAAATTGGAAGCATAGAAGCAAACACATTTAATTCACTAGTTGGATTCATCATAGTAAAATATGATAAATAGAAACCAACTACTGCTAAAATTGCAACTGGTGTATTAGCAGATTGAATATCCTCTGGTTTACTTACTGTTGAACCTGTTAAAGCATATAATAATGCATAAGCTAAATATCCTAAAATAAAGTATATAATTGTTACAATTCCTAGATATGGTGTAATATTAGACATATCTAATACAGCATTTATCATTTCTGGTTCTAAGAAAGCTTTTGCACTACAAATTGCAGTTCCTACAATTATTACCATTTGAATTAACCCTACTATTCCAATTCCAATTGTTTTACCTAATACAATTGTCCTAGGACTTGTTGATGTTACTAATGTTTCCATTATCTTTGATGTTTTTTCTGTTGTAATTGAACTTGATACTTGATATGCACAGAAATATATAGCATAAAATAATACAATAGATAATAACATTATTGCAAAAATATTTCCACTTGCTTCTTCTTCCTCAGTTTGCTCTAAAGTGAACTCAAAGTTGGGTGTAATAGATTGTAACTGCTCTGCTGTTAAACCTAATTTACTAATTTGCATATTGGTATACATTGTGTTAATTGTATTTATAATATCTTCTGGTACACCTTCCATCATGTTTGTGTTTTCTACTATATAACGTATTTGTATATTATTTTCTTTTTGCTCTATTATTATTGCTGAATCTATTTCCTCTTGCTCAATCTTTTCTTTTATTTCTTCATAAGTTTTATTTTCAATTTGTATTTCATATCCAGAATCTGTATTTTTTAATATTTCTAAATTACCTTCAAAAATATTAGCTGTATCTACTATTAATAATTTTTCTGATAAGTCATCTCCATCAATTGATTTTATTATTTTTGGTACATTAAAACCTATTACTATTAATATTAAAATAATTAATGTTGATATAATAAATGATTTTCTTTTTAGCATATCTGACATTGTGAATTTTATAACTGTTTTTAGGTCTTTCATTCTACTCACCTACCTTTTCTATAAATATATCATTTAATGTTGGTTTTTTGATTTCAAATTTGTTGACTTTAATTCCATCTTTTACTAGTTCATTTAAAAGTTCATGAGCTACATTTTCATCATCAATTTTTATTGTATATTGATTGTTTTTTTCATTTTCTTTTTCAAGGTTAAATTTTGTTATGTAATTATCAATATTTTTGTCAACATCTACTTCTACTCTATTTGCTGGGTAGCTATCTTTAATTTCTTTTAAGTTTCCTTGTAATACTGTTTTTCCTTTATTTAAGATTAATATGTCACTGCAAAATTCTTCTATTGTTGACATTTGGTGTGCAGACATAATAACATATTTTCCTTCTGCAACTAAGTCTATAATGATATTTTTTAATATTTCTGTATTAACTGGGTCTAATCCACTAAATGGTTCATCTAAGACAACTAATTCTGGATTATGAATTACTGCTGTCATAAATTGAATTTTTTGTTGGTTTCCTTTTGATAATTTTTCTGCTGGCATATTTAAATATTCTTCTACTTTTAATGTTTTAGCCCATTTTTGTATTGCTTTGTCTGCATCTTCTTTCTTCATGCCTTTTAACTCTGCAAAATACATTAATTGATTATATATTTTTGTTTTTGGATATACTCCTCTTTCTTCTGGTAAATAACCAAAATTCACTGTTTTCCTTTCTACTGTTTTTCCATTCCAAGTAATTTCACCAGCATCTTTTTTAATGATTCCTAATATCATTCTAATAGTTGTTGTTTTTCCTGCTCCATTTGTTCCTAGTAATCCAAATACTCCTGGTTTATCTAGTGTTAGTGATATTTTGTCTACTGCTTTTTTTCCTACAAAAGTTTTAGATACATTTTTTAATTCTAAACTCATTTTTAATCCCCTTTCTTTTTTGAGTTATTTGCAAAAATTGCCATCAGATATTTAGAAATTCTGATAGCAATCTTTTATTCAGCTAATTGACTTATATTTTCAGCACCCTCTATTGTGCTAAAATCTAACACACATACTGATGTTTTTTCTAAATCTTCATACATAATATCATCATTTATAGAGAAAGACTTTTTAATAACTTTTTCATTTTCTTTATTTTCTGTTCTTACCTTATTAAAATTAATAACATTGTTTTGAGATTTTTCTTCTTTTCTATTTATTGCTATTTCTTTTAGTTCTTCTATCTTTTTATTGATATTACTGATTTGTAGTCCTTGCATTAGTTTTGCTTGTGAAATTTGGTCGTCTGTTTCAGTAATTCTACTGTCTAATTGTCTTAAGTCTGTCATTTCTTCTTGCATTATTTGCAATTCTTGTTTCATTTGTTGCATTTGTTCAAGCATTTTTTTATTTCTCTTGTGCATTTTTTTCATTGTAGTCTCTTCTAATGTTTCAATACTTCTTATAATTTCTTCTCTCTCTATTCTTAAATATTTTATTTCATCTAATATTTCTTCTTTTTCATTATTTAAGTTTTTTATATTTTTTTCAATATCTATGCTGTTCTGTTTAAATTGTTTTAAATTCACATCATCTTTTCCAAAAACATTTTCTAATTTATCTAATATTGTTTGTTTTTCAGAATTTAATGTTTCTATTTGTTTTGTTATATTATTATTTTTGTCTATTAATTCTTTTATATCATTTTGTATTAGTTCATTTTTTTCATCTTGCTCTTTTTTATCTTCATTTACTCTTCTTTGGAAATGCAATAGTCTATCAAAAACGCTTTTTATCATTTTTCCTATACGCATTTCTTTACTTTCGTCTTTATTACTTGTTTTGCTACGTCTTCCTGGTGAATTTCTATTAATTCTTTCTTCTTCTTTTAATTTAATTTTTGCTTGTTCTATAATTTCTTCAACTGTTATTATTCTTTGGTTTTCTAGCTTACTTTTAAGTTCTTCATCTTCTTCTCCTGAATAATATCCTTCACCATAAGCTTTTTTACCATAGTATCCTTGCTTTGTTTGTTTCTTTTGATTAAATATAATTCCTAATAATTTTCCGTGTACACTTTCAATTAATTTCTTTGATTTTTTTATCTCACTTATTCTTGTTTTTTTGCTTTCTGCAACTAGGATTGTTCCATCTGTCATAGCTGACAATGCAATACTATCTGCTACTTCTAAACATGAAATAGACTCTAGTATTATAACATCATACATATATTTTAATGTTTCTATCAATCTTCTCATATTATTTGATGTTACTAATTCTGATGGATTAGGTGGTATTGTTCCACTTGTTAATAAATGTAAGTTAGGTATTGGTGTTTCTTTTATATATTTTGCTGATGATTCTATATTTTCTATTTTACGTCCTGTTATTTCGTTTATATAATCTGATAACCCTTCTTTTGCTACAACATCAAATAAATTGCTTTTTTTGTCTACTGTTCTTAAATTACAGTCTATTAATATTACCTTTTTATTTGCTTGTGCAAATGAAACTGCTAAATTATTTGCAAGCCATGTTTTTCCTTCTTCATTTTTTAAATTTGTTATTAAAATTGATTTACTCTTATTTATAATTGTACCTGTTGAATATAATATGTTTGTTCTTATTGATTTTAATATTTCTGCTATATATGATTTTGGATTAACATTTGTTATTAATTTATATTTCTTACTGTTTTTTATTGGTATTGAGCCTAATACTTTTATGTCAAAATATTTTTTTATATGATTTTCAGATTTTATTGTATCATCAAAGAAATATATAAATAATACTATTATACTTATAAATACTATACCAAATGCTCCAAATATTAATATATCTTTTGGATGGTTCATATTACATGGTTGTTCTTCTACTTCTGCTTTGTCTACTATATTTATATTATCTAAATGATATATTTCCTTTATTTGTTCAGTAAATACATTTGTAAGTTCTGTTGCTATTTTCATAGCTATTTCTGGGTTTTGATTTTTTACAGTTATTTTAAAAATTTGAGTATTAGATTTTCCTGTTACTGTAACATTTTTTTGTAATTCTTCAACTGGTATTTCCATTTTTAAGTTGTTTATTGTTTTTTCTAAGACTGATGTACTTCTTGCAATGTTACTATAAGTTACAATCAAGTTTGAATTAAGGTTTAAGTCTGATTGTGTTATTCTTGTATTTTCTTCATCATTTCTTGCCAATAAAATTGTTGCTGATGATTCATATTCACTTTGTTTATAGTGGTATGAGTACCAGTATCCCAGAGCTAAACTTATTAATAGAATTGTTATAATCATTAGTTTTTTTGAAAAAACTATGTCTAACAGTCTTTTTATATCTATGTTTTCGTTTTTATCCATATATTCCACCTATTTTATAATTATATTTCTCGTTTGTGTTTTCAATAAAAATATTATATCAATTTTCTTATGTTTATACAATAGTTTTTACTAATTTTATTTAGCAAAAATCATAATTATTGCTCCTATAATTGCTATTAAAAATCCTATTATTTTTAGTCCTGTTGAGCCTTCGTTTTGGTCTCCAAAACTAAAGAATTTTTTTGTGATTATACGTGCGTCATATATTAAAGTTATTCCTCCTAATGCTATTAAGAGTCCGATTATTTTTAGTATTATTTGTATCATTTTTTTACATCCTTTTTATTTTTTTACATTTATATCATATTATTTTTTAGGGAAATTGTCAATGGGAATGATATTTTTTGAAACATTTACATATATTTTAATAAAAATATTCTTTTGGAGGTAATTATGCTTAAATTTAAAAATATAATTTTCATTTTTATTATAATAATTTTTGTTTTTTCTTTTATTAACTTTACTTATTCTTATGATGAATCTAGCTTATATACATGGTACACTAGTCCTATAACAGAGGAAGTGACCTCTTCTGATGTCTTAGAAGCAAATTCTAATATTGAAAATAATAATTCTCTTAATTTGGAAAGTGGCTCTGCAATTTTAATTGAGCAATCTACTGGTCAAGTTTTATATTCTCATAATATGCATGAACAATTAAGACCTGCTTCTGTTACTAAAATTATGAGCATTTTACTTATTATGGAGCAAATTGATAATGGTGCTTTATCTTATTCAGATACTATAAGTTGTTCAGAAACTGCTCGTTCTATGGGTGGTTCTCAAATTTGGTTAGATCCTAGAGAAACTTTAACAGTTGATGAAATGTTAAAAGCAATTTGTATTGTATCTGCTAATGATTGTGTTGTTGCAATGGCTGAACATGTTGCAGGTTCTGAAGAAGCTTTTGTGCAAATGATGAACGATAAGGCAAAAGAACTTGGCATGAATGATACTTGTTTTAAAAATTGCCATGGTATTGATGAAGATGGTCATATAACATCTGCATTTGATATTGCTTTGATGTCTCGTGAGTTGTTGAGTAAACATCCTGATATTACAAAATATACTACTATTTGGATGGATAGTTTAAGAGATGGAAAGTCTCAATTAGTTAATACTAATAAATTGATTAAAACATATAAAGGCATTACAGGATTAAAGACTGGGTCTACTTCTCTTGCTTTATATAATTTATCTGCTAGTGCTACTCGTGATGATTTGTCTTTAATAGCTGTTATTATGAAAGCTCCTTCTACTAAGGTTAGATTTGCAGAGGCTCAAAAACTTTTAGATTATGGTTTTAATAAATTTTCTTTTAAGAGTTTTGGAAATAAAGATGATATAATTCAAACTGTTACTATTAATAAAGGTGTAAAGTCTACTGTAGACGTAATTTTAGAAAATAATGCTGGTACATTAATTGAAAAAGGTAAAGAGTCAGCAATTTCTCAATCTATTGAAATTAATGAAAATATATATGCTCCTATTCATAAAGGCGATAAGCTTCGGTCAAGTTACTTTTTCTTTAGATGGTCAAGAGCTTTCTAGTGTTGATTTGATTGCATCTAGTGATGTTGATAAAGCTAATTTGTTTACTATGTCTAAAAAGATTATTTATAGTTGGATTGATTTGTTGAGGAGTTAATAAAAGAGGGATTGGAGACCTGGTCTCTTACTCCCTTCTTTTACATTTTATTTCTGTTTCAATTTCAAATACCCTAATTCAATCCAACTATTATATGCCAAATTTAACTTAAACACTAATTTAGGCTTAGCACCTGCTCTGTTTTTATCAACTACACAAGCATAATATCTAACATCTGGATTATCTGATTTTTCTAAATCAAAGAATTCAGTATCAACCTCATTTAAAGAATATTCATATTCATGTAAGTTATCTCTGCTAATTTGTTTAATCAAGCACAATGTATCTAATACTTCTTTTACAGTCCTACTTACTGCTAAATCATTTACATTTAAGTTTATTGGTGATGTGGAACTTTCTGCAAGTTGTAAAGTAGAACAAATAAATATATTAAAGTTTTGAGCTAAATTTGAAAGTATTGTTGCTGTTCTTTTAATTTCTTCTGGGCTTCCAATATTATCTGTGTCTGTTTTTAATGTGTCATAAAATACATATTCAATATGTTCTTTATAATAGTAATTTATAATTACTTTTTTTAGTTCATCATTTGTATGGTCTGTTATATTTATAAAATAAATTGAATTTTTAATTTGATTACTTGCCCATTCTATTGCTTTTATAACCTTTGTAAAGTCAGAAGATATTTTAGATAGTCTATTTACAAATTGATTTTGAGTTTCTCCTTCTTCTTTTATTATATACCCTTCTTCATCTAGTTTAGCATCTTTTTTATTGTCTGGTCTAAATTTAAATTCTAGTAATTCTCCTTCTGATACATGAATATCATATCCATGCAATTTTTGTATGTCTGGATTATTTATTATTGTTGTAATTAAGCAAAGCTTCATTTTTTCTTCTGACATTTCGTTTGATATTACTAATACTTTCTTTTTGTGTATTAACGCTGTACATGCCGCAATATCAATTGTAATTCTACTTTTACCTGAGTTTGATGGCATTGCAAATGCTGTAGTTTCTCCTTTTCTAATTCCCTTAAATACTTGTGTAAGAATTGGAAAAGGATATGATAATCCATTTGCTAATTCATTTTCACTACTCTCTAAAAATTCTACTAAGTTATTACTTAATACTGATTGTTTAAATTTTTGTGTAACATTTACTTGTTCAATTGTGTTTTCTACTTCTTCTACTGACATTTTGTCATATAATTGGTAGTTTGTAATTTCTACAATTTTATCTTGTATACTCTTTTCTGGAGTTTCTATATAAGCTTTTCTTAGTGTAAAAAGCTTTTTTAGTTCTACATAGATTTTTTCAATATTATAATCTTTATCTTGAACTGACTTTTTTAATTTATTTTTTAGTTGATATACTTCTTCTGAGTCTTTTGAAAAGTTGAATCTATTTTTTGCTTGTTCTGACGAATATTTAGCTCCTTCATTATATAAAATACTTTTATATATATTTAACATTTCTGCATCTTCAAACATACATACTTCAAATAAAAAGTAATATTTCATTATTAGTTTTGGGTTTTCTAATAATATACCTATAAAGTTTTCTTCTAATTCTTGATTACTTAATGCTTTTGGATAAGCTCCATCTTCATCTTTTTCATTTTCTTTATCTTCAAATATCTCTCTTTGATTTTCTTCATCTTCTTTTGCTTTTGCTTCTTCTTTATCTTTTAATTCTCTCATTTTTTTAAGTGCTTCAAAATAGTTTTCAGTTGCAAGCAATGCTTTTATTTCTTCTACATATTCTTGGTTTTCTTTTGTTACTTTTATACCATTTAATAAATCATATATTTTATCTATATTTTCCATAGTTTCCTCCTTTGGGACAGTTGGGACAGGCTAAAAATGTCTCATTTTTTTGTCGTTTTGTGTCATTTTTCGTTTTTGTGTTTTTTCGACATTATCTGACTAATATTATGAGACATTTTAAGACTGTCCCCATTGTCTCATTTTAATCTTTCTTCTACTTTTTCAAGCATTTCTTTGTATTTTTCTAATTTTCCTTTTTCTTCTTGTATTTTCTTTTCTGGTGCTTTATTTACAAATCCACGATTTGAAAGCATTTTTTTGCATCTTGCAACTTCAGCTTCTAATTTTGTCTTTTCATCTTCTAATCTTTTTCTTTCTTCCTCCATGTCAACTAACTCTTCAAGTGGCATATATAGTTCAATTCCTTCTTGCATGATTGTTATTGCATTTTCTGGAATTCCTGTTTTGTCTTTTTGCACTTTTATATTTGTTCCAAATCCTAATTTTAAAATAAATTCTTTTGCTTCTAAAATTTCTTTTTCATATTTTTCTGTAACAAATATTAATTCTGATTTTTTAGAGGGATGTATATTCATATTTGCTCTTACATTTCTGATTTCCACTATTATTTGTTTTATTTTTTCTACAGTTTCTTCTTCTTTGTTAAATACAAATTCACTTCTAATATCTGGCCATTTAGCAACAATTAAGTCTTCTGTTCCAAATACTATAAGATTTTTATATATTTCAGCTGTTAAAAATGGCATAAATGGGTGTAGTAGTTTTAGTGATGATGCTAAAATATGGTTAAGTACATCTGTTACTGGAACTCTTACATTTTCATCTTCACTATAAATTCTTGTTTTAACCATTTCAATATACCAGTCACAAAATTCGTTCCATATAAAGTTATATATGTTATCAAGTGCTATTCCTAAATCATAGTTATCTAAGTTTTTAGTAACATCTACTACTAATTTATCAAATTTGTTTAAAATCCATTTATCCTCAAGTCTAAAGCATTCTGGATTATATGATTTAGTTTTTTCAAATGCTTCATAACAGAATTTTCTTACTTTTTCTTCATCTGCTGAGTTACTTATTACGAATTTAGCTGCGTTCCAAATTTTATTAGCAAAGTTTGACGCTTGTTCTAATTTTTCTGGCATATATCTTATGTCATTTCCCATTGTTGTTCCTGATAATACTGAAAATCTTAATGCGTCTGCTCCATATTGGTCTATTATTTCAATTGGGTCAATTCCATTGCCTAGTGATTTTGACATTTTTCTTCCTTGACTGTCACGTACTATTCCATGTACTACAATATCTTTAAATGGTTTTTGGTCTGTTAACTCTAAACCTTGTGTCATCATCCTTGATATCCAAAATGTTATAATGTCATACCCTGTAACTAATACATTTGTTGGGTAAAATGTTTTATAGTCTTCTGATTCTTTATTTGGCCATCCAAGTGTTGAAAATGGCCATAATGCTGAACTAAACCATGTGTCTAATGAGTCTTCATCTTGATGTAATTTGGTTGAACCACATTTTTCACATTTTTCTGGTTTATGTTTTGTTGCATGCATATATCCACAATCATCACAATAGTAAATTGGAATTCTATGTCCCCACCATAATTGTCTTGATATACACCAGTCTTGGATATTATCTAACCAATTAAAGTACATTTTTTCATATCTTTTTGGTACAAATCTTACTTCATTGTTTCTAACACTGTCTGCTGCTCTTTTTGCTAAGTCTTTCATACTTATAAACCATTGCTCAGAGATTCTTGGTTCGATTGTATTATGACATCTGTAACATTTTCCTACATTATGTGTATAGTCTTCTGTTTTTACTAATGCTCCTATTTCTTCTAGTTTCTTAACTATTTCTTTTCTTGCATCTATAGCTTTCATGCCTTTATATTCTGGAACTAAATTTCCCATAATTGAACTATCGTCAAATACTTCAATTATTTCGAGATTATGTCTTAGTCCTGCTTCATAATCATTTGGGTCATGTGCTGGTGTAATTTTAACACATCCTGTTCCAAATTCTTTTTCTACAAATTCATCTGCTATAATTGGAATTTCTTTATTCATTATAGGTAAAATACACTTCTTACCTATTAGGTCTTTGTATCTTTCATCGTCTGGATGAACTGCAACTGCTGTATCTCCTAACATTGTTTCAGGTCTTGTTGTTGCTACAATTATATATCTATTTGGTTCACCTGCTATTTTGTATCTTATATGCCATAAGTGTGATGCTTCATCTTCATATTCAACCTCTGCATCAGATATACTTGTATGACATGATGGACACCAGTTTATCATTTTTTCGCCTTTATAAATTAATCCTTTATTATATAAAGTGATGAATTGTTCTAATACTGCTTCTGATAATCCTTCATCCATAGTAAATCTGTTTCTTTCCCAATCGCAAGAACACCCTAGTCTTTTTTGTTGTTTTTGAATAGTTCCACCATATTCTTTAGTCCATGCCCATGCTCTTTCTAAAAATTGTTCTCTTGTTATATCAGCTTTTGTAAGTCTTTCCTCTTCTTTCATTTTTGCAACTACTTTAACTTCTGTTGCAATTGCTGCATGGTCTGAACCTGGAAGCCATAGTGTATTGTATCTTTGCATTCTTTTAAATCTTATTAAAATATCTTGTATTGTGTCATCTAATGCATGTCCCATGTGTAATTTTCCTGTTACGTTTGGTGGTGGCATCATTATGCAATAACTTTCTTTTGTTTTGTCCATACTTGGTTTAAAGTATCCTTTTTCTTCCCACTCTTGATATAGTTTTTGTTCAAAATCCTGCGGATTGTATTTGTCATTCAGTTTTTTACTTTTCATTTTTATACCTCCCTTTTTCATATACCATAAAATCAAAATACTCGCACCTTATCTTTTACAATAAGGGCGAGTTCTAACTCTCACGGTACCACCTTAGTTATTATCTATTTTTTAGATAACATCTCTTTTTAACTTTAACGCAGTTTTACGGATAATCTTAAGTTTATTTTCGGACTATCAACTCAAAAGCTACTTTCCATTTATCTTAATTTTAGAAGCTTCCAGCCATGACTTCTATTCTCTTTAAATTAGTTTTAAATGTACTTCCTCTTTTTCTTCGTTTTTATTTATTATGGCATAATTATATATCTTTTTATTTATTTTGTCTAGTATTTTTTATTTTAAATACTAATTATAAAAACAACTGACATCACTTTAAAAATGTGATGTCAGCTATTTTTTTAAATTATTTTCATCACATCTAATAAAGATGGGACTTCATAAGTAGGTTTAAATGGCGTATTATTCTCATTTTTGCCATCTTTGTTAAACCATATCGATTTTATTCCCGCATGTTGTGCAAAAGCAACGTCGCTTGTGAGAGAATCTCCAATAATTACATACTGTTCTTCCTTTCCTGGTTTGATAATTCCTTCTTTAGACAATGGATTTGATTTTAAATATGCATTATCACAACAATGCAATTCTTCAATATAATCCAAAATTCCATAAGTATGGAGCATATCTTCTTGTACATATCTCCACCAGTCTGTCTTAACAATGTTCTTAATTCCTTTGTTAGACAAATACTTAATTAATTCTAAAGCATCTTTGTTAAGTTCATTGCATAAAAATTTCATTCTGTTACTTGTTAATAAAAATTGAGACGGAGTATAACCATAAAAGTATAGAATTGGCATTTTTTCTTCTATTAAATTTAAAGTTTGACCCATTGTTACTTTTTCATTTTGAAACCGTATCAAAAAACTGTTGAAGAAGTCAAAAAATTCATCTGAAAATTCTACTACTTCTTTAATTCCTAATGCTTTCGCGGTTAGTTCTGGTTCTTCATTTAAATGTTCCCAAATGCAATTGTCTAAATCCATTATAACTATCCCTACATTTTCCATATAATCTACCTCCATTTGTTGATAAATTTATTTGTACCGTTCTTAATTATGTAAATAATTATATCATCTGTTTTATAATATGTCAATTTAAAAAGAAGGATTTGGAGATCTATTTCTCCCTAATCTTTCTTTTTTATTTTAAATATTTTTCTAAAAACTTTCCTGTATAACTTTGCTCATTTTTGCAAATTTGTTCTGGTGTTCCAATTGCAACTACTTGTCCACCAGCATCTCCACCTTCTGGTCCTAAGTCTATAATATGGTCAGATGTTTTTATTAAGTCTAAATTATGTTCAATAACAATGATTGTATTTCCTGTATCAACTAATCTTTGTAAAATATCAACTAATCTGTGAACATCTGCTATGTGAAGCCCTGTTGTTGGTTCATCTAAAATGTATAGTGTTTTTCCTGTGGCTTTTTTTGATAGTTCTGTTGCAAGTTTTACTCTTTGAGCTTCTCCTCCTGATAATGTTGTTGATGGTTGTCCTAATTTGATATATCCTAGTCCTACATCGTTTAGTGTTTGTATTTTTTGTTTTATTCTTGGTATCTTATCAAAAAATTCTAGTGCCTCTTCTACTGTCATATCAAGAACATCTGCTATTGTTTTTCCTTTATATTTTACTTCTAATGTTTCTCTATTATATCTCTTACCTTTACATACTTCGCATGGTACATATACATCTGGTAAGAAATGCATTTCTATTTTGTGTACACCGTCTCCATTACAGCTTTCACATCTTCCTCCTGCTACATTGAAACTGAATCTTCCTTTGTCAAATCCTCTTAACTTAGCTTCATTTGTCCCTGCAAATATGTCTCTTATTAAGTCAAATACTCCTGTATATGTTGCTGGGTTCGAGCGTGGTGTTCTTCCTATTGGTGATTGGTCTATGTTTATTATTTTGTCTATATTTTCTAGTCCTTTTACTTCTTTACATTTTCCAGGTTTTTCATTAGCTCCATTTAATTCTTTTGCTATTGTTTTATATAATACTTCATTTACAAGTGTTGATTTTCCTGAACCTGATACTCCTGTAACACAGTTAAATACTCCTAATGGAAATTTTACGCTTATATTTTTTAAATTGTTTTCTGTTGCATTTTTTACTTCTATTACTTTTGTTTTTGTATGTTTTCTTCTATTTTTAGGTACTTCTATTTTCTTTCTGCCACTTAGGTATTGTCCTGTAATTGAGTCTTTTACTTGTTTAATTTCTTCTGCTGTCCCTTGTGCCATAACATTTCCACCATGTACTCCTGCTCCTGGTCCAATATCTATTATTTGGTCTGCTGCATACATTGTATCTTCATCATGTTCTACAACTAATAATGTATTTCCTAAATCTCTTAATTTTTTAAGTGTTGCTATTAGTTTATCATTATCTCTTTGATGAAGTCCTATACTTGGTTCATCTAATATATACATGACTCCTGTAAGTCCTGAGCCTATTTGTGTTGCTAATCTAATTCTTTGTGCCTCTCCTCCTGATAATGTTCCTGCTCCTCTTGATAATGTTAAATATTCAAGTCCTACATCTATTAGAAATTGAAGTCTTGTGTTTATCTCTTTTAGTATCATATCTGCTATCATTATTTCTTTTTTAGTTAGTTTTAAGTCATTTAAGAATTTTTTCATTGATTTAATTGACATATCTGTCATTTCGTTTATATTTTTGTCTCCAATTTTGATACATAGTATTTCTTTTTTTAGTCTTGCTCCATTACAAGTATGACAGTGTGAGTTTGTCATATACATTTCATAAAAACTTCTCATTCCTTGTGATTTTGTTTCGCTATGACGTCTATCTAGTGTTGGTAACACTCCTTCAAATGGAGCTGTGAATTTTCTTACTCCTGCAGCAGATGAATATTCAAAGTCTATTTTTTCATCACCTGTTCCATATAAGATTTTTTCTAAAAACCAACGTGGTAAATCTTTTATTTTTTTATTCTTAATCTCAACTCCATAATATTTACCAATACTTTCAAAATACATCTTTGCCATTGTGTCGCCTTTTTTCATGGTGCTTGAACCAAATGCTTTTACTCCATCATATAGAGTTTTGTTTTTGTCTGGTATGATTAAATCTTCATCCATTTTCATTAAATATCCAATACCCATACAATCAGGACATGCTCCATAAGGGTTATTAAATGAGAACATCCTTGGTGTTAATTCTGGAAAACTAAATCCACAGTCTGGACAAGCATAATTTGAACTATATAATACCATTTTATTTTCGTCTTTATTTATAATGTTTACTAATACTAAGTTTTCAGCATGTTTTAATGCAATTTCCACTGATTCTGCAAGTCTACTTCTTATATCTTCTTTTACAACTAGCCTATCTACAATTAATTCAATTTCATGTTTCTTATTTTTATCTAATTTGATTTCATCAGATAAATCATAAACTTCGCCATCGATTCTTGCTCTTACAAATCCATCTTTTTGATAACCTTCTAGCTGTTTTACAAATTCACCTTTTCTACTTCTAACAACTGGTGCTAATATTTGTATTTTCGTTCCTTCATCTAATTCCATTATATTATCAATAATTTGGTCTATTGTTTGCTTTTCAATTTTCTTACCGCAATTTGGACAATAAGGTACACCTATATTTGCATATAATAAACGTATATAGTCATATATTTCTGTTACTGTTCCTACTGTTGAACGTGGATTTTTAGATGTAGTTTTTTGGTCAATTGAAATAGCTGGAGATAATCCTTCAATTAGTTCCACATCAGGCTTTTCCATTATTCCTAAAAATTGTCTTGCATAAGAAGATAGACTTTCTACATATCTTCTTTGTCCTTCTGCATATAAAGTATCAAATGCAAGTGATGATTTACCTGAACCTGATAGTCCCGTTATTACTACCATTTTGTCTCTTGGTATTTCTAAATTTATATTTTTTAAGTTATGCTCTTTTGCTCCTTTTATTATTATTTTATCATTCATTTTTATACCCCCTGTCCCAAAAGGGACGTTTACTTGTGGGACATTTTACCTACAATGTCCCACAGGTAAACGTCCCTTTTGGGACATTATACTATATTTTTTATATAAAAACAAGGGTTTGGTTAAATATTTTTTATTTAAAATATTTTATTTTTTCTATATAGCGAAGTAGTCTATTTTTGTTTGATGTTCTAGCAGTTGTCTCACCATTATTCTTCTGTATCTTTTCTAGTAATATTTGTACTTGTATTACTACTTGTATTTGTATTAGTTGAATTTGTTGTTACATTTGTTGTAGAGTTATTATTTGTATTTGTTGTATTTTGTGTAGTAACACTATTTGTTGTTGTATTTGAAGAATTATTTGTAGTATTACTGTTTGTGTTACTATTTGTATTAGTACTAGTGTTTGTATTTGTTATTGTATTTGTTCTTTCCGCTTCTTGTGGGTCAAGTGCATCTATTTCATTTGTAATATTTTGAATAACATTTTGTACTACATTGTTTTGACTTGTTCCATTTGCATTTTCTTTTAGCTCTGTACCCTTATGTTTTGTACATAGTTTAGGAACTGTTCCTTTTAAGTAATACTCTGTATAAGTATTTGGACAAGCACTTGTAGCTCTTTGACCTGTTTCAGAACATATTATTGCAGTTTTTACTGATGATACTTTAGTAAATGTTGCACTTTTTAATCCTCCATGAATTCTTGACATCACATTTGCCCAAATAAGACCTGCTGGATTTTTCTTATTAAATTCAATAGTTTCATTTTGGTCAAATCCAAACCAAGTAACAGCTGTATAATATGGTGTAAATCCACAAAGCCATCTGTCAAAATTACTATCTGTAGTACCTGTTTTTGCTGCTACATCAACTCCATTTATTTTACAATATGTTGCAGTTCCATTACTTCCTTCTACTGGCTGTTTCAATATTTGCTTTAATATGTAAGCTACTTCTTTAGATACAACTCTTTTCTTCTTTTGCTTTGATTTTATAATTGTAGTATTTCCTTTGTCAATTTTTGTATAGAATGTTGGCTCTATGTAAACACCATCATTTGCAATTGTTGCATAAGCGCCTGCCATTTCTAATGGACTAATTCCTTTTTCTAGTCCTCCTAATGATAATGTTAAATTGTTATCTTCTTCTGTTAATGTTGTTACTCCTAATTTTTGTAGATATTTCATAGATGTTTTTGGTTTTAGGTCTGACATAATTTCTACAAATGGAATATTTTGTGAAGATTCAACTGCTCTTCTAACTGTTATATTTCCTAATTCTTTATTATAATTAGTTGGATGGTATCCATCTGCAAAATCTTTTTCTGTGTCATCTACTATTGTTGATGCTGTAATTATATTTTTATCTATTGCTGGTAACAATACTGCAATTGGTTTTATTGAAGAACCTGTTTGCCTTATACTTTGTGTTGCTCTATTTAAACTTCTTGATTCTTGTTTTTTTCCTAATCCTCCTACACAAGCTAAAACTTGACCTGTTGAATGGTCTATTACTACCATTGCTGCTTGTGATGTATCACCACTACTATTTTTTGATTTTAATATATATTTGCTTTTATTGAATTCTGTTTCTGTTTCTTTTTGGATTCTAGTGTTTTCTGTACTATATATAGTTAAACCAGCCATTTCTAAGTAATTGTTAGCAAAAGTCTCTGATATATTGTATTTTTTCATTATATCCTTCGTTACCTCTGGAATTAAGGCATCTGTGTGATATGAGTAAATGTTTTTTGAAACATTTACATCTCCTTTTTTGAATTTTAAACCCTTGTCAACATTTGCTATTGCTTCTTTACATGATGTTTCATCTATATATCCTAATTCGTTCATTTTGTTTAAAACTATTTTTGTTCTTTTATTTATTTTCTCTAGATTACTTTGTTCTACAAAAGGATTATATGAGTTTGGAGAATTATTAATTCCTGCTAAGAATGCGCACTCTTCTAATGTTAGTTGATTTACTGATTTATTAAAGTAATAATTTGCTCCTGCTTCTATTCCATATATATTAGGTCCAACATAAATTATATTTAAGTATGCTTCTAGTACTTCATCTTTTGATAGGACTGTTTCTAATTGGCAGGCTTTCCACCATTCTTTTACTTTTCTTGTAATGCTACTTGATGAGTCTCCTGTTATATTTTTTACTAGCTGTTGTGTTATTGTACTTCCTCCATAAGATGATGAACCAAAATGTATTACATAAGAACCAATTGCTCCTACTGTTCTTTTTAAGTCAATTCCTCCATGTGAATAGTATCTTTCATCTTCAATAGATATGTATGCATTTTTTAAGTCTTTTGGTATTGACTCGAATTTTATATATTTTTTATATTTACTATCTCCTATAGTTTCTAAAATATTTCCGTTTGCATCTTTTATTAGTGATTTCTCATTTTTTATCATATCTGTTGCTAGTTTTTTCCATATATGTGTACTTATTCCTATTTTTATTCCTAAAACTATTACTAATAATATTATTACTAAAAATATTATTTTAAGCTTACTTTTCTTCTTTTTTTTCTTGGCTTTCTTTTTTTTATTTTCTACATTTTCTTTTTTTCTAAATGCTTTTGGTATATATTCTTCATCTTCTTGATATTTTTTCTTTTTCATTTAATCACCTTTTTTCTATCTTTGTATATTTTAAATTATTTTTTAGAAAATGTCTATTATATTACAAAAAAAAGTAGCTTTTTTGCTACTTCTTTTGACTTATGCAAGTCCATATTTCTTTTTAAATTTATCTGCTCTACCACCAACTGTTTCTTGTCTTAAGTTTCCTGTCCAGTATGGATGACATTTTGAACAAACATCTACTTTTATATCTTTTTTTGTTGAACCAACTTCTAAAACGTTTCCACAAGCACAAGTAATTGTTGTTTGGTTATATGTTGGATGTACTCCTTCTTTCATTTATTTTCACCTCTTTTTCGTATTTTATAACATGACTGTTTTTTATAATAACATATTTTTTATAATTTATCAAGTATTATTTTTGAGTATTTTCATTTTTTTGTTCGTCAAATATATACTGTGCTGATTGTAGCATTTCTTTGTTTAATGATAACTTGTTTACTAATTTTCCCATTATATTAAATACACAAGCTACTATTAAAATTATCATTCCTATTTTCTTCCAGTATCTTTTTAACATATTTTTTCTCCTTTTTTCAAAATAATACATTTATATTATACTGTTTTTTATAGGTTTTGTCAATGGATTATAAATTTAAGTTTTGGGTTTTTCTATCGTTGCATGAATTTCTTTTTTTAAACGTTCTAGAGATACAGCCGAAGGTCTTTTTTCAGGTGGTACCTGTTTATAAGTTACTCTAAATACATATTGTTTACTTATTTCCATTATATATTATCACAAATATTATCAATTTTCAATATTTACATATGTTTAAGTTATAATTCCTATAAAATCTCTAGGAATTAAACATTTATAAAAAAACCACCTTTTGTATTTCTCTATTTTCAATCAATTCATAAATCTGCCTATTATTTTTTATGTCTTCAATATTCTTACCATGCATTGTAAAAATACCTTTAACACCAGAATATAATGCATAATGAATTGCTTCCACATCTTCTTTACTACCAATCTCATCACACGCAACAATCTCAGGCGCCATTGTTCTAATTAACATATGGATTCCTTTGTTTTTATCAACATTTTCTATAATATCAGTTCTAATTCCAACATCATTTTGTGGAATCCCTTTATGCATAGCTGCGATTTCTCCTCTTTCATCTACTACTCCACATGCTCTACCTCTAAAGTTTATTTCATCTATTCCATTACTTAGTCTTCTAATTATATCTCTCAACATTGTAGTTTTCCCTTTCCCTGGAGCTGCTACAATAATTGTATTATAAATAGTTTTATTTTCCATATCTATAATTTCTCTTAATACTCTTGTGCTACAATTTAAGACTTCTCTTGCAATTCTAAAATTTAAACTTGATATGTATTTTACATTTATAATTTTCCCATTTTCTATTACACAACTTCCTGTAAGCCCTATTCTATGTCCTCCTCTAACTGTAATAAATCCTTCACATATTTGATTTTTATATGCATATATTGAATTTTCACAAATTCTTTCTACTATTTGTAAAATTTCAGTTTGTTGTATGTCATACTGTAATATTAAATCTTTTTCTCTTAATTTTAATATAATTGGTCTATTCGCTCTAATTCTAATTTCTTGGACTTCTTCAATTATTTTGTTATTTTCTTGAAATAAATTTGAAAAAATTTGATATATTTTATTAGGAAAATATCGTAATATTTCATCTACGTTTTTCATCTTTCCTCCTTGTCCTCAAATGTCTCAAAAGTAAACGTCCCTTTTTAAGATAGCTGTTCGAATGATAGTGATGCTATAGCTGTTGAGGCTTTGCCGATTACAGATATAGTATACAGAGTAGTTACGGATATCTTATGCCTTGTGCTGGGACATTATATTATATTCTTAATTTTTGCTATTATTCCAATATTTTGGTATGTTTTTTTTGTTTTGGGTTACACTATTTATGGTGATTAATTTGAAAAATAAATGGTGGATTATTTTAATTTTTATTCTTATTATTGCACTAAGTTTTGGAATTTATTTTATTACTAAAAATAAAAATTCTGATAATTCTTATGATGCAAGTAGAATATCTGTAAGTCAAGAAGATGCAAATAAAACTGAGAATAATGATGATAATAAAGATGAGAAAAATGTTATAAATATTACTAGAAATGCTAGTGACAATGATTCTCCTAGTCTAAGTGAAGAAGTTATTTCAACTTTTTCAACTAAAATATATTCTAATGAGTCATCTAGGCAAAATAATGTGAATCTTACTTGCTCTAAATTAAATGGTGCTATTGTTCCAAATGGGTCTACATTTTCTTTTTGTAATACTTTAGGCCCTGCTACCTATTCAGATGGTTTTCAAAAAGCTGATGTTTTTGACCAAAATGGAAATAAGGAAAAAGGATTAGGCGGTGGAAAATGTCAAGTAAGTACTACCTTGTATAATGCTGTACTTGCAGTTCCTACTTTAGTTGTGACTGAGAGACATCCTCATAGTAATAAAGTTCCTTATATAGAGACTGGTAAAGACGCTGCTGTTAGTTATGGTAGCTATGATTTGAAGTTTGTAAATAATTGTGGATTTGATATTAAAATTATGGCTGCAACAGATGGTAATACTATTACTACATCTTTGTTAAAGGTTAATTAAAAGAGAATCATATATGTACTGATTCTCTTGTTTTTTATTTTGATATTATCTTATTAATTTCAGCTCCTAAAAACACAATATAAAAACAGGCATAAGTCCACATCATAATAAGCATAAGTGTTGATAAACTTCCATAAGTTATCGAAAATCCTTTAAAAATATATAAATATTGTGAAAAAATGAATGATACCACATTTAACGCAATTGCTCCTAATATTGCCCCTGGTATCTGACTTTTAAATGTAGTTTTATGTTTTGGCATAAATTTATATAAAAATAAAAATATAGAAAATGTTATTAATAAAAAGCCGATCTCTGTTGCAACACCTGATAATATATTAAAATTTTTAAGTCCTCCAAAGTGGATTTTAATTACATCTATTAAACTGCTTCCAAATACTAATAAAGTTAATCCTATAGTAATTAGGACAATAAATATAATTGTTTCTATAATTGCCTTTAATCTTAAATACATATAAGATGTTTTTTTATCTCCCTCAGTTTTATAAACTGACTGCATTCCTTTTGTTAATGCATACAATCCTTTTCCTGCTGACCACAATGTAAATATTATTGAAATTGAAATTGTTCCAATTGATTTAGAATAAACTTCTTGCACAATTCCTAATATTATCTCATTCATGCTAGTTGGTATGATTTTAGAAATCACTTCAAATAAAGTTTGCTGACTAATATTGGTAAATTGGATTAATGTTATTAATAAAATGATAAATGGAATAAAAGATAAAATTGTATAATATGAGCATTGTGCCGAAAATTCACTTACATTATCATCACTCATATTTATTAATAATTGATTTATCCTTTCATATTGTTTTTTTATAAAGTTTTTCATAGTCTCTCCTCTATTTTTTATTTTTCTTTATGTCATTTATTTTTTCCTTAATTTCTTCTCTTTGTTTTTTTACATTTTCTTTAAATTCATTTTTTTGTTCTGTTACTTGTCTTTTTATATCTTCTTTCTTTTGCTTTATTTTTATTTTAATTGATTGAATATTTGGATATGCATTTAAGAATCTTCTATATAGTGCAGATTTTGCTATTAATATTTCTTTTACTTTACTTGTAATTTCTTCTGTATTATCTAGTTCTTTTCCAATTTTCTTTGTTGTTCTTCCTAATGTTCCAATTACTTTTGTAGATATTATATTATCTAGTAAAAATATTATAAGTATTGTCCAAAATAATATATTTAACCACAACTCTGGTAACTTATAAAGCTTGTCTAATATAAATGGATTTGAAACAGACATAATAAACATTCCTAATAATCCAAATGGTATAATTGTATTTAAGCATACTCTTCCATTTATATTATATTTTCTTTGGCTATAATCCCACCATCTTGCATGAAATAGCTTCTCCATAAAATAGCTTGTTAAGTACTCTAAAGTACCACATATTACAATTGCCATCACAAATAATGCAGTTGGGTCTTTTATATATTTTTGAAGTAGAAGCGTAATTAATATTGCACCACATCCATAAATTGGACAAAGTGGTCCAATTAAGAAACCTCTATTAATAAATCTTTTTAATTGAATCAGTTTTCCAATTACTTCCATGCACCATCCTATAAATGCATATATTATAAATAATAAAAAGTATATTCTTATATCCATATTTACCTCCCTGAGACAATGGGGACAGTCTTAAATCTCTATCCTATTCATAAATTTATCTTTCACTAAATCTTTTAATAATTTATTTTGGTCTTTTTCTAATTTAGGGTCTTTTTCAATAATTGTAATTGCCACTTCTTGTGCTAATTTTAGCATTTCTATGTCTGTAAATAAGTTTGCTATTTTAAAATCTGGGATTCCATGCTGATTAGTTCCAAAAAAGTCTCCTGACCCTCTTAGTTCTAAATCTTTTTGGGATATTATAAATCCATCATTTGTGTCACACATAACTTTCATCCTTTG
This sequence comes from uncultured Clostridium sp., assembly GCA_948441945.1. Classification (GTDB taxonomy): domain Bacteria; phylum Bacillota; class Clostridia; order TANB77; family CAG-508; genus CAG-269. The sequence continues at coordinate 46,270 of CAOJQV010000002.1, forward strand.
TCTTGTGTTTTCACCTTTCCCCTTATATTTTAGTATACAATAAGATTGATATTCTCCTCTTCCTACTCTTCCTCTCAACTGATGTAGTTGTGCTAGTCCAAATCTTTGGGCATCTTCTATTACCATTATACTAGAATTTGGAACATCTACTCCTACTTCAATTACTGTAGTTGATATTAAAATTTGTATTTCTCCTTTTTTAAATCGTTCCATAATTTCATCTTTTTCTTTTTGTTTCATTTTTCCATGAATATATTCTACTGTATAATTTGGAAATGTTTCTTTTTTACATTTTTCATATAGGCTTATGACTGATTTTAGGTCATTTTCTTCATCTTCACTATCTTCTACTAATGGACATACAATATAGGCTTGTCTTCCTTCTTCAATTTGCTTTATGACAAAGTTGTTTACTCTTTCTTCTAATTTTTTACTTACTGCATAAGTTTCTATTTTTTTTCTGTTTGGTGGTAACTCATCTATAATTGATATATCCAAATCTCCATACAAAATTAGTGCTAGTGTTCTTGGAATTGGTGTTGCTGACATAACTAGTACATCTGGATTTTGTCCTTTTTCTGCCATTTTTGTTCTTTGTTTTACTCCAAAACGATGCTGTTCATCTGTTACTACTAAGCCTAAATTCTTGAATTTCACATTTTCTTCAAGCATTGCATGTGTTCCAATTAAAATATCAATTTCTCCATTTTCTAGTTTTTCTAATATTTCTGTTTTTTTACTTTTTGTAATTCCTGATATTAATAATTCACATTTAATGTCAAATTGATTTAATATTTTTTGAAAATTTACTAAATGTTGAGTTGCTAATATTGCTGTTGGTGCAAGAATTGCTACTTGATATCCAGATTTAACTGCTTTATATCCTGAAATCATTGCTACTATAGTTTTTCCTGAGCCAACGTCTCCTTGTAATAATCTATTCATTGATTTATCTGATTCCATATTGTTATCAATTTCTTCTAATACTTTTAATTGTGCTTTTGTTAAATTAAATGGCAAAGTATTTATTACATCTGACATAAGTACGTTTTTATCAAATCTTATTCCTTTTTGTTCTGTTAGATTATTGTTCTTTAATTGTAATAATGCTAATTGTGTTGATAATAATTCTTCAAATACTAATCGATTTCTTGCAGTTTTAAAATTTTCAAATTCTTTTGGAAAATGAATATCTTGCGTTGCTTGGTTGATATTTTCTAAATTATATTCTTCTAATAAGTATTGTGGTAATGTTTCTTTTAAACCACCTTGTTTATTTACTTCTTCTAAGCCATTTTCGATAATTTTACGAATTGTATTTTGCGTTAGTTGATAAGTTAGTGGATATATTGGTATTATCTTGCCTGTATTGTTTTTCTTTTCTATTTCATCAAATACTGGTGAGTTTATTTCTATTCTTCCATATTTATTATTTATTTTTCCATAAAATCTATACTTTTTTCCTATTTCAAATTTACTTTTTAAATAGCTTTGATTAAACCACGTTATAGTTGCAACTGCTGATTCATCTCTTACTTGGAGTTTTTGTATTGTCTTTTTATTTTTTAATCTTGTATCTGTTAATCTAGATGTTGCTACTACTTCTATTGTTGCTTCTTCTCCATCATAACATTCATATAATTCTTTTGGTTTACTTCTATCTTGATAGTCTCTTGGATAATATGTAATTAGGTCTTTTAATGTAAATATGCCGATTTTATTTAAAAGTTGAACTCTACTTGGTCCAACTCCTTTTATGTATTTTACATCTTTTTCTAATTCTATCATTTATTCCTCCATATTGTTGTAGTTCCTCTTCAACTTAGTTTACTATATTAAAAATAAAAAAGCAAGAAGATTATGGCAAGTAGCTTAAAATTTTTAAACATAGAGTGCCTACTTGCCATAATATTCCTGCTTTTTTATTTTAAATATACATTTGGATTTACTTGAACAGCATCTTTTAGTATTTCAAAGTGAAGATGTGCTTCATCTGCTATTTCAAATGCTGCTGTATTTCCTACTGTACCTAGTGATTGCCCTTTTTCTACCTTTTCACCTTCTACAACAAATTCAGATGTTAATAAATTTGAATATACTGTTTGGAATCCATTAGCATGTTCAATTACTATAGTTAATCCATATCTAGGGTCATTTTTAATTGTTTTTACTGTTCCTGCTTCTGCAGCTTTTACTATAGTTGTTTTATCTGCTTTAATATCAATTCCTGTATGAGTTGTCCATTCTTTTAATGTATCTGAATATACTAAATTGTCTACCGCAAAGTCTTTTACTATATCTCCTTCAACAGGTTTTGTAAAGTTTAGTTCTACTACTACTTCTTCTGTTTTTATTTCGTTTGTAGTAGTGTTTGTTTTACTAGATTGTGTAATTTTGTTAGTTGTTAATACTTTTTGTTTATTAACTGTTGTATCTTCTTTTGTTGTATTTTCTGCAACTTCATTTTTAGATTCTTTAACAGTTTTTCCTATTTCTAAACTAGCACTTTCTGTATTTTCTTCTGTATTTGTAGTATTGAAAATGCTAGATATTTGTTCACTTGTTAAAGTTCCTTCTTTTACATCTTCATTTAAATTTTTACTATAAATTAGTAACCCAAAAACTATGACAGCAAGAATTGCAACTCCTATTGCAGCATACTTTATTATTTTAACATTTAAATCTTCTTGGTTATGTCTTTTTCTTACATCTCTTCTCATAAAATCCTCCTTTAATTTTGTTTCTATTACAATTATTTCCGGATTTTATAAAAATATACATTGTATTTAATTTTAAGTTTGGTTTTGCTCTTATGTACTCTATATGCCAGCTCTTAATGTAAAATTCTTTTGATACTTTGTTTATTGCAGAAAAAAAAAGAAATTGTAATATAAAAAATAGAGCCTCTTTCACTCTGGTTAAAAAGTTATATTATATTTCTTTTAAATGTAACAACGAATGTGCCATGGAGTAACTGTAGAAATTCTTAATCAAATTAATTAGGGAATCTCATTACATGAGGGCGCTGATTAATTTGATTTAGAATTTCTAAGTTATGTATTAAGCCGAGTTGTGAAATTAAAAAGAAATATAATATAACTTTTTTACGTGAACATTCCTCTATTTTTTATATAACATTTTCTATTTTTTCTTCCATGCAAATTGTATCAAAAGAATTTTACATTAAGAGCTGGCATATAGAGTACATAAGAGCAAAACCAAATTTAAAATTATAATGAATTTACATCTTTAATTTCAATTCCTGTATAAAAATGTTTAATAATATCTTCTGCATTACTTCCTTGCTTTGCCATTGAATCTGCACCTGTTTGGCTCATTCCCACTCCATGTCCATATCCTTTTACAGTAAATTTAATATTTTCTCCTTCTCTAGTTATTTCAAAATTAGTAGACCTTAATCCAAATAATGTTCTTGCTTCAACTCCTGATAAATTGTGGTTTCCTATTTTAAGTGTTTTTACTCTAGTTCCTTCTGTATATTCTAATATTTTTATTTCATCTGCATTTGCAAAATTAATTGCAATATCAGAGTATTTTGTTTTTAGTTTATTTAGAAGTTCATTTTGTGTTAAGGTTACTTCTGATGAATATTGTGTATATCCATCTTCTCCTGACGTCTCTACACTTTGCAAGTATGGATATCCAGTTCCTCCCCAAACATTGACTGGTACTTCTGTGATTCCTCCACTATTTGAATGAAAAAAGGCATTTATAGGTTGATTTTCATAAGTTACAATTTTTCCTTTTGTACTATTAACAGCTTCACATATTTTTTGCCAGTTTGCTTCTCTTTCATTTTCATTCCATCTTTCTAATCTTTTTTCTTTAGAAACCCATGCTTGACAACAAGTTGAATCATCACATATATCTGCATTATCATGTTTTTTATTTAAAATTTTAAATATGGTATATGTTCTTGCAACAATGGATTGTGCTTTTAATGCTTCTAGCTCAAAATTTGCTGGCATTTCTGCTGAAACTACATTATATAAATATTCATCTATATTAACTTGTTCAACTGTTCCTGTTTCTTTATGTAATAAATTTATTGTTCCATATTTATTATACTGATAGTCAATTGTGCTGACTTCTTGGTTTGTATCTTCTTTGATTTCATTTTGAATTTCATTTTCTTGCATATCTTCAGTACTTGTTTTGACAGTTCTTTTAGTTAGCATTGCTGGAATTACAAAACAAATTAGTATAAAAAAAATAAGATATAGAAAAATTTTTTTCATTATACATCACTCCAATTTTTATGCGGAAGTTAGCTTTTCTTTCATGCTGTTTAGAATCTTTCGTTCTATTCTTGATACTTGTACTTGGCTGATTCCTAAAATATTTGCTACTTCTGTTTGTGTTTTTTCTTTAAAAAATCTTAGTAGTATAATTTGTTTTTCTCTATCTTCTAATTCGTTCATTAATTGTCTTATTACTAATTTATTTGTAATTATTTCTTCTTCATTTTTTCCTGTTGATATTTTTTCAAATATTGTTAATTGTTTTCCATCTTTATTTTCTTGTGTTACTGCTCCATCTATTGATTCTATTGTATTTGTAGATTCCATTGCCATAATAACATCTTCTTTTTCTACTTTTAGTTCCTTGCATATTTCTTCTATTGTGATATCTTTTCCTGTTTTTATCAAATAATACTTTTTCAATTCGTTTATTTTTGTATTTAGTTCTTTTATACTTCTACTTACTTTTATAGGTCCATCATCTCTGATAAATCTTTTTATTTCACCTAATACATAAGGTACTGCATAAGTTGATAGTTTTACTTCAAAATTTGTATCAAATCGTTTTATTGATTTTATAAATCCCATACATCCTATTTGATATAGGTCTTCTACTTCATATCCTCTATTCATAAATCTTTTTACGATACTCCATATTAGTCCATTGTTATCTTTTATTAGTCTTTCCATTTCGAACTTATCACCGTTCTTGGGCTCTTCTTATTGAATTAATATCATTTTCATACATATTAAACTTCCTTCTATTTTATTCTTTTGTTAATCCTATTAACTCACTTTCTTCAGTGTCTTTCTCTCTTTTAATAGTTTTACTTAAAGTAATTTTTGTTCCTAGTCCTACAATTGACTCTATTTTCATGCTATCCATAAAACTTTCCATTATAGTAAATCCCATTCCTGACCTTTCTAGGTTTGGTTTTGTTGTATAAAGTGGCTCTTTTGCTACATCTATATTTTCTATTCCTTTTCCATTATCAGAAATGTTAATAATAATTTCATTTTCATGTAATTTTGCATTTATTTTAATTATTCCTTGCTTATTATCATAAGCATGTATAATACAATTTGTTACAGCTTCAGATACTGCTGTTTTTATATCTGCCAATTCTTCAATTGTTGGGTCTAATTGTGATGCAAATGCTGCTACTGTTATTCTAGCAAATGCTTCATTTGTTGATTTACTAATAAATTGTAACTCCATCTCATTTTCAATTGTTTCTTTCATAATTTCCTCCTTTTAAATTTCCGTAACCGGTATTAATTTTAAGATTCCGCTCATGTCAAAGATTTTTCTTACACTTTGCGTTAAATTCGCTACTTCTAGTTTTCCACCTAGCATATTTGTAAATTTATATCTTCCAATAATTAACCCTATTCCTGCACTATCCATGAATGTAACACTATCAAAATCAAATACAACTTTTTTAGGCATATATCTTTCAATTTCATAATCTGCTTTCCTCCTTATCTTTTGTACACTACAATCATCAATTTCATCTGTGATTTTAAAAACTAGTAGCTTATTTTCTTCATAAAATTTTGATTCCATCCTTGTCCACTCCTTTTTTATAGTTTTCTTATGTATTATAAAATATTTTCCAGTATTTTCCAATAGCAAAAACATAGAAGTTTTGTCGAATATATAGAAGTTTTCGACAAAAGTGTGCCAGCAGGGACGCCCCTTTTTGGCATAAAAATTGCTAGGTCAACTGGGCATATATATAAAATATTGTTGACTTAGCAATTTTTATGCCAAAAAGGGGCGTCCCTGCTGGCACATTTTAATCATCTTGAGTATCATCATATTCATACTCAAAATCCATCTCTTCTTTTTCTTCTTTTTGTTTTTTAGAGTTAGATTCATTTTTACTTTTCTTTTGTAATTCTTTTAGTACTTTTTCTGTTTCTTGTTTTTTATTGTTTACCATTTTATTCATCATACAGTTTGTTTTATCTATTAAGTCTGGTACATAATCAAGTAGCTTATCAATACTAGATGAGTGACTTACTGGTATTAATTTCACATTACTTGATTGAATTACTAGAAAAGCTACTGGGTTAATTGTAACACCTGCTCCTGATCCTCCTCCAAATGGTAGTCTGTATTGTATTTGTTCTTCTTTTTCTACTTTTTTATATTCATCTATTGTTTCCCCTTTAAATTCACTTCCACCTGCTGCAAATCCAAATGAAACTTTTGATATGGGTATAATTACAATATTATTTGAAGTTTCAATTGGCTCTCCTATTATAGTGTTAACATCTACCATATCTTGTATACTACTCATAGCCGTAGTCATAAGACCTTCTATTGGATGTTCGCTCATTTTTATCACCTTTCTTTCTCTTATTTAAGATACATATTGTATTTATAATATGTATCATTTTAACTTGAAATATACCTGAAAATTCTATATTAATTAAATTTTGGTTAATGTATACTGGTGTAATTGAAAATATTTGTTTATCATTATATTTATAAACTTTTTGACTTAAAAATATAGCTATAGCTGTACTTATTATTGGTATTATAAATGCTGTGATAGATGCTTCTTCTGTTCCTAATGTTATATTTAGTTTCATTTCATCTATTTGTATTTTTATATCTTTTAATGATTTAATTGCTTTTATATCAATATCTTTTCTATTTTCTATCAATTTTATTTCTTGCTTTTTAATTTCATTTTTTATTATTTCGTGATTCATAATTTTTTTAATCTTTTCATTGTTTATTTTGTATTTTAATATTGGTAAAAAGTTGAATATATAGATTTTTATCTCTACTAAATAATTTTTATTGAAGTGTTTCTTATTTCTAGAATCGAATTTAAAGTCTATTAGTTTGATTTTTATTCTGATTGTTAATATTGCTAAAATTATTATTAATATAATAAAAAGAAAAACCAATTTTATCACCTTCTTTGATATTATTAGTTTTTCCATTTTTATTTTATTTAAACTTATCTTTTTCTTGTACAAGAATATCTCCAAAAATTTCTTCTTGGCTTGTACTTACTTTATTTCTTCTAGACATATCTAAAAGTCCATTAAATGCTGTTACCACTTCTTGTTTTTCGTGTTTATTTATTGTAAATATTTTATTAAATACAAATCTTTTTTGCTTAGACAGTATTTTATACATTTCTTTTACTTTTTCTGCCACTGTATATTTTTCTATAATAGCTATTTTTTCTATGTTTTTAGCGTTTTGATTTACTTTAACTCTATTTCTCTCTATTAAATCATGATAGATATTTGGTATTATATTTATATCATAGTCTTTTTCTAATTTTTGTTTTGGTAATTTTATTATTTCTTGTGTTTTATAGAAACGATTCGAATATATTAAATAGTTTTCTTTTAGCTTACCACTAATTTCTTTGAATTTTTTATATTCTATAATTCTTCTAATTAGCTCTTCTTCTGTTATTTCTTCTTTTTCTTCATCTTGCTTTGGCAATAGATTTTTAGATTTTAAGTATAATAATGTAGATGCCATAACTAAAAATTCACTTGCTATTTCTAAATTTAGTTCTTCCATAGCATTTAGATATTCAATATATTGATTAGTTATTTCTGTTAAGTTGACATCATAAATATTCATTTTGTTTTTATCAATTAAATAACATAATAAATCTAGTGGTCCTTCAAAATTATCTATTTTTATTGAGTATTTTTTCGTTTCTAATGTTAGTATTGACATTTCTTTCTCCTTATATTTCTTGCATAGCTTTATTAATATTTTCTATTTTGTATCCTTTTTTTAATAGATATTGTTTTATCTCTTGTTCTTCTAAAGAATTTGATTTTTTATAAATGATATTTGATGCTGATTTTGTTTCATATTCTTCTAATACTTCCTTGTTTTCATAAATATAGTCTTCTATATCATTTTTATTTAAGCCTTTTGTTAATAATTTGTATTTTATTTCTTTTATTGATAAGTTTTTAAGTGCTTCAAATTCATTAACTGTTTTTCTGATATATTCTTTATCATCTATATATTTTGCTTCTTTTAAATATTCTATAATATCTTCTAAAAGGTTTTCTTCAATTGATGTTATAAATTTAGTTCGTATTTCATTTTCTGTTCTTTTTTTATATAGTATATATTTTAATACTTTTGTTTTCTGTTTATCAAATTCTTCTGGATTATACATTTATTCTTCCTTTCTATGTATAAAAGCATAGTTAACTATGTTTGTATTGTAACATAATTTACTATGCTTTTTCAAGACTACTTCTTAATTTTTATTATTCTATTTCGTCATCTTCTTCTATTTCTGGTAGTTCTTCTCCTAAACTTTCTTCAAATGCTTGTGCAAAATTATCTCTTACCTTATTTTCTACTTCTTGTAAAATAGTAGGATTATCTTGTAAGTATTTTTTAACATTTTCTCTACCTTGTCCAATTCTGTCTCCATTATAACTAAACCAAGAACCACTTTTTTCTATAATGTCCATGTTAACAGCCATATCTAATATGTTTCCTGCTTTTGATATACCTTCTCCATAAACAATATCAAATTCTGCTTCTCTAAATGGTGGTGCTACTTTATTTTTTATAACTTTAACTCTTACTCTGTTTCCTTTTACTTCACCATCTTGTTTGATGTTTTCTATTTTTCTTATGTCTAATCTAACTGATGCATAGAATTTTAATGCTCTTCCTCCTGTTGTTGTTTCAGGGTTTCCAAACATTACTCCTATTTTTTCTCTTAATTGGTTTATAAATATTAAAACTGTTTTTGATTTGTTTATTGCTCCTGCTAATTTTCTAAGTGCTTGTGACATTAATCTTGCTTGAAGTCCCATGTGAGAGTCTCCCATGTCTCCATCAATTTCTGCTTTTGGTACTAATGCTGCTACAGAGTCTACTATAATAACATCTAATGCTCCACTACGTATTAAGCTTTCTGTTATTTCTAATGCTTGTTCCCCTGTATCTGGTTGAGAAACAATTAGATTGTCTATATCAACTCCTAATTTTTTTGCATATACTGGGTCTAATGCGTGTTCTGCATCTATAAATGCCGCTTCTCCTCCCATTTTTTGTGCTTCTGCAACAACATGTAAAGCAAGTGTTGTTTTACCAGATGATTCTGGTCCAAATACTTCTATAATTCTTCCTCTTGGAACTCCTCCTATTCCTAAAGCCATATCTAAGCTTAATGCTCCTGTTGGAATAGCCTCGATTTCCATTGCTTTAAATTCTCCTAATTTCATAACAGAGCCTTTTCCAAATTGTTTTTCTATTTGACTCATTGCTACTTCTAATGCTTTTTTCTTTTCTGTATTTTCTGCCATTGTTTTTTCCTCCTTATTTTGAACTTTTGTTTGATAACTATTTTATATCATCAAAAATTTGTTTTGTCAATACTTTTTTTATTTATTTTTTATTTATGCCAATCTTGTATATTGTAAAATTGATTAAACCAGTTTGGCTCAACGGTTCCAGCTAAGTTAGTATTATATGCTACTGTGTATTTATTATTATATAAACTTAAGTATGGCATTTCTGTTTTATAAATTTCTCCTAATCGCTTATATAACTCTTTTAGCTTAGCATCGTCTTTTGAATTTTTTACTTCATTCATTAAGTTTGTTACTTCTTCATTATTATAATTTGCTAAATTATTTGCACCAAAAAAAGTTGTTAAGTCAGGTGTAGTTGATAAATTAATACTGCATAAAATCATATCATAATTTTTGTTTGTTAAATAATTTTGATATTGAGTATCTGATGCTTTAATTAAATTTACTCTTATCCCTTGATTTAAAAGTTGGTTTTTTATATTTTCTGCAACATTTACTCTACTTGCATCACTATTCTTTACTACAAAATTTAATTGTAGCCTTTGTGTTCTATAATTTACTGTCTTTTGCCAATATTTTGATTGATATTTCCAACCATCATCTAACAATATTTGTTTTGCTTGTTCAGTATTATATCCTGAACTTGTTTCTTGTTCTTGATAAATCCAATTTCCATAATCTAATGGAAAGCTTGATGTATAATAATTATCTCCATATATACTTGATACAATATTAGATTTATCTATTGAATATCCTATTGCCTTTCTTACACTTGTTTGAGATAATATTTGCCCCTTGGTATTAAATGCTATAAAGTCGTGTTCTCTTCCTTTCATTTCTTTTGAAAAATATCCAATTGTTCCTATATAATCTTTTAGATTACTGTTTTGTGTACTAATTAAGTCGATATTTCCTATTTTAAATGAATTATATAGTTCTCCTACTGTATTAAATGTAGTAACAGTTATTTTATCAAGTTTTAGTTTTTCTTTATTTTCATAATACTCATTTTTTGTTAGTATTAATGCTGAATCTTGAACTTGACTTACTTGATACATTCCTGTTCCTACTGGTACTATGTCTGGTATAAATTCTTTATCACTATAATATGCACTTGATAATATTGGGAATATTAGTCTATATTCAAAAAAAGGTACTTCTTGGTCTAATGTAATTCTTACTGTTGAATTGTCTATAACTTCAACTGTTGTTACGTTTTGTACATTTGATGAATATATTGTGTTTGAATCTTTTAAACGGTCAATTGTAAATTTAATATCATCTGCTGTAAATTTTTCTCCATTTGACCATTTTTTATCATCTCTTACTTTTATTAAATATACTGTGTCATTTTGTTTTGCTATCTCTTTTGCAAGACAATATTCTAATTTGTAGTCTTTTGTTAATGTAATTAATGGTTCATATATGATTTTTGAAATATCTTGAATATTTTTATTTTGACTTAATATTGGGTTAATACTATCAAAAGAAGCAACTCCTAATTTAATCTCTTTAATTTCTTCTTGAACTTCTTCTGTTTCTGTAACTTGTTGCACTACTTTGTTTTCATCTTTTTTTATTTTTATAATTGCAAATATCATTATCCCAGTTGCAAAAATAATAAATATGTATTTAAAAAAATTTGATTTCATAATATACCTCTATCTCTGCTTCATATCATACATTATTTTTTCATTTTTTTCAACATTTATTTTATTATTTTTGTAAGTTCTTAAATATCCATCATATTCTAATTTTATATTTTCTAATTCTTTAAAGTTTTCTGGTCTTACGAGTTCTGGTAAATTGTTTTCTATTTTTGATTCTTCTAATAGATATTTTACAAATTCTGCACAATAAAAAGAGTATTTCATCCTTATTTTAATTCTAAATCCTACTGCCAAAAGTCCTAGTATATTGAACTTATATGTTCTTCTTATTTGTTTTATATATTCTATTGTATCTTTAATTTTTTCATATTGTTCATCATTAACTTCTAGTGAATATACTTTAGCTATTGTATTATAAAATCTTTTATAAGTTCCTTTATTAATTCTTTCATGTACAAATCCTGCAATAAATGGATTATATGGTTTTAATCTTCCAAAACTATACATTTGATTTAATTTTTGGTCTAATGCAATTGATACATGGGAAAATTCATCCTTTGTATAGTATTTTATAATTTTAGATAAGTTTGTTCCTGTATACGTTAAAATTATATATATTTTTTTCATTTTAGTCTCCTTTAGATATTATATAAAATCCCTATATAAATAATATTACAATTCTACCATTTTTACAAGTGTTTTTTTATGGTAATTATTCAAAAATTAAAACATTTGTAAGCTTTAATATTGCTTTACAAATGTTTTTTGTTCTTTAATTATCTACTTTTATATTTCCACAATCAACTTCAACCTTTAAAATAATTCCAGAATGTCTATTATTAGTATTTACTTTAACATCTCCTAAGTCAACATCAGTATCTATAAAAATATTATTTGTTTCTCCTATTTTTACATCTCCTAAATCACATTTTATAGTTGAGTCTTCTTTTAATTCAATTTTATCTATATTTATATCCCCACAGTCTGATTTAATATTTAGTTTATTTAGTACTTCTGCTATTTCTACATTTCCATAATCATTTTTTATTGTAACATTTTTTATTTTTCCTAAAATTATATTTCCGCAATCTTCTTTTATATTTATTGTAGCATTTTCTAAGTCTACTACATTAACATTTCCATAATCTAGGTCGATTTCTATTGTTTTATCATAGTTTTTTGGAATATAAACAATTATATCATTTATATATTTATTAAACATGAAAAATGTATTTTTTTGAATATGATCTATTTTTAGTTCATTATTGGTATTGTTTACTTTTAGTTTTTCATTGTTATCTCCATAAGCTACAACTCTAATTTTTCCATCTATACTTTCTTCAAAATTTACATTTCCTGCTGATGATGAAATTTCTATATTATTTATTGTTTGAGAATCATAACTTTCATCATATATGATATTTTCACTTCTTTTTCCATTATTAAATTTGAATAAAAATTTGTGATTTCCACTTATTACAGAATATAGTAGTCCAATTAGTATAATTACTATTATAGATAAAAGTATAATCATTGTAATTATTAATGCTTTATTTTTCATCTTCTTCCTCCTTTTCGGATAACATAAAGAATAGTTTTACTATTTGGCATATCAATCCATCTATAATGAAAATTACCCATGTTATATGCCACGCCATTGTTGCAAAACTTATTATAAAATATATAACTGTGCAAATTGTTCCGATTATTCCATTAATTTGTTTGATGATTTTTTCTTCCTTTTTTTCTTCTTTTGTTTTTTCAAATTTTGGAACTGACATATAATGCTTAATTATTCTAGCTGTTGACCAAGCTATTAAACATAAGAATATAGCTGATGCTACGATAGGATTAATTCTTAACACTGGTATTGTTACCATTAAAAATGCCACTGCTGCAATATATATAAATACTGATGTGCTAACTACTTCTGCTGATTTCATTTTTACTTCTTCTTTTGTAAGTGTCTTTTGACTTTCTTCTTGTTTGTTATTTTGTTCTTCCTTTGGTTTTTCTTCTGGCTTTTTTGCGTTTAATAGTTCTTCTGCTCCTATTCCAAATAATTCACATAATGGTATTATTTTATCAAAATCTGGTGTACTTTGATTTGTTTCCCATTTTGATACTGTTTGTCTTGTTACATTTAGTTTTTCTGCGACTTCTTCTTGTGATAAATTTTTTTGTTTTCTTAGTTCAAATAACTTTTCTCCAATATTCAATTTGAACACCCTCCTTTATGTTAAAATTATACTGTTTTTATTGGTTGCTTTCTACCAATTTGAGTTTGAAATTTGTCAACTGTGTTTAACATTTATTGTTTTAGCTTTTTATTTTAGTTAGTTCTTTATTAAGATTTTCTTCTAATACTGTGTCTTTGGCTAGGTCTATAAACCACTCCTCTGTTTCTTTTATATATCTTTCTTGAAATTTTTTTGATGCTAAATGTGTTTCTGATAGATTATGAATTCTATCTGCTATTTTTACTATCCTAGCTATTTCATTGTGTTTTATTCTATTTATATAGTCTCTCATTACATATCCTTTTTCTTTTGTTAATAGTTTTACTGCATCTGCTATTTCTTCATCAGTTAGTTCTAGTATTTCTTCATAGGTTGTTTCTGTGTCTTCTATTAAATCATGAAATAATCCTACTATTTGGTATGTTTCTGAAAGTCCTTTTTCTTTAAGTATTATGCTTACTTCTAAAGGATGTAAGTAATATGGTGTTCCTTGTTTTCTTTTTTGGTTTTTGTGTTTTTCTTTTATATATTCTTTTGCTTTTTCTAGTTCCATTTATTTTTCTTCTTTCTTTTTATTTCTTGTTATTACATTTATATTTTGACATATTTTTTGTAAAATGTATAGTATTAATTATATTTTTTTAATTTTAATAGATTATTCTTACAAATAGAAAAAGCGGAACCAATACAGTTCCGCTTTTCCTTTACCATGATATTTTTGTATAACCGCCTCGATCATCTTCATCCACTTGATAGCCTAACTCTTCTAAAAATTTTTTTCTTCACCATAAAAAAGGTTCGTATTTTTACTTCACGCTCCCCCTTTTTGGCAACTTCCTTAATTTTTGATTCAACCATCTCCATTTTGGATGCTTTTTTACTTAGTTTCCGAGCTCCTGTTGCACTAATCATAGTAATTCCTCCTTATTAAAAAATACATCTTTATTAAAAATTTTATCATCAAAGAATATTTTTTTAAAATAATCATCAATCACCCACATTAAAAGATTTAAACTTTTTAAATTTTCTTTTACATTTACATTACTTCTTCCCCATAAGTCGCAATAGAATTGCTTAGTTTCATTATCTCGTGAGTAATTAGGCACATATCTTTATCTAATGTTAAAGCTAAAAATAAGAAACATAATTCATACATATTCCTCATTATTATATTTACTTCAAATGCTAATCCATTCTCTGACAAATTTATAATAGCCTTAATATTACCTACTATACTATATAGTAAAGATCTATAAAACAATTTACATTTTAATATTTCTTCTTCATCTCTGTCATATATATTAAATGCATAAAATAAGATCATATTCTATTTCTTCATATTTCATACAACATTTATTTCCTAAAATTTTTTTAATTTTTTTATATGCTTTATTATAAGTATCTAAATCCATTTTTCATACCTTTTTAGTCTTAATTTGCAAAATTTATTAAGGCAATATACTACCAACTAAAAAAGAACCAACTTTTAAAGATGGCCTCTCTATTATTTGTTCTATTAGTTCGAACAGAAACGTCGTTGGTTGGAGTGTTCTTATAGGAATTTTTCAAGAAAGCTGAAAAATCAATAATTACACGGCATATAAAAAAGTATATTTATATATTTTTCAAAAATTTGTTTTGTTCGCTTGTATTTTACTTAATAATGATGTATAGTTATAAACATAGAAAATGAGAATAAGCAGTGTGAGTGCTACCACTTTACATACACAGTTTTGACTGTGAGAATGGAGGTGGTGCTATATGGTAGAACAAGCTATGTTAATGATAATATACTTACTTTTCTACGGTTTAGTAGGAATGACTATTATAGCATTTGCCTTGATTATTGCAATAGTAGTAATTTTGAGCAAATAATAAAAGCACCACATATGCTCTGCCAAGCTTTGTGGTGTTTATCATAAATATATATGGTAGCACACATTTCTGTGGCTCTCATTTTCTATTTTTATTATACATTCATTTTTTTGTTTTGTCAAATGTAATTCATCAAAAATTATCGTTCTAAGTCTCCGTCTTCTTTTATTTCTTTGTTTCTTTCTAGATTTTTAGAAATGAGATATGTTGAATCATTTTTCTTTTTATATATAGAAAATCCCAAATCGCTATAAAATCCAAATAGATAATCTCTCATTTCAGCTTCTACAGCTTTACAGCCTATACTTCTTGAATAATTTTCAGCTTCATTTACTAATCTTTTAGCTATGCCTCTATGTCTATATCTTTCTTCTACAAATAACCCTTGAATAAACGAATAACTTTCTCTTTTGTTTAACTCTAACATTATATAACCAACTAATTCACTTTCCATCCCATCATCATTTAACAAAGAAGCAACATAAGCATTATAAGTGTTTTTTTCACTAAATATCTTATCCCAAATCCAATATCCATATCCGATGTCCCATACCTACATTACAGCCATGGTCATCTAAAAGTTTTTCATATAAATCATTTACAGTTTCTTTATCTTCTTCTTTTATTTTTCTATATATAATATTCATATCAATTTTCTCCGTAACTCACTAAATATTGTAATAATTGTACTATATTTTTGAAAATCTTACAATAACTTTCCTTATTATGTATTTAAATGTTATATGCATTAATGCGTGGCGAAGCGATAGCAACAGCCACGACACTCCCTATATGTAATACGGGAGTAACTTTGTATAAACAAAACTATGTAATGTAGATATATCAGTGAACACAAGAAAAGGCATAGATGTAAAATACTTAAACTAAATTATCAGCATAAAAAGTGTTCTTATAAGACGTTAAATCCCATAAGAACACCCAGACTGGTGCAGGTGGTGGGACTCGAACCCACACATAGTTTCCTATAATAGATTTTGAGTCTATCGCGTCTACCAATTCCACCACACCTGCATATCACTTAAACAATATAACACATCATAAACAAAAAGTCCAGTAAATTAAAAAAATTAGCAGGGAAATTTAATCATATTACAAAAATATTACAAAAACCAGAAAATATATGATAAACTTATGACTGGTGATGAAAGTGGAGATAAGCGAAAGTTTAGATATATATTTTGAATTAGTAGAAGCCCAAGAAGTCAAGCCCATATAACATATAAATTATCAGATATATTATTTATGTTAGTAATAGGAATGATATGCAATTGTACAGATTTGGAAATGTTAATAGAATTTGCAGAAGAAAAAATAGAATTTTTAAAAGAATATACAGAATTAGAAGAGATACCATGTCTAAGTACAATATCAAATATATTAAAAGTAATAAATTCAGAAGATTTAGAATTATGCTTATATGGAATATTTAGAAATGTTTTAAAAACAAAAATGAAGATAGAAGAAAAACAAATATGTATGGATGGAAAGACAATATGTAGTACAGCAACAATGAAAGAACATGAAAGACCAATGCATATAATAACAGCGTTATTGGCGGATGAAAGTGTTTCGATTGGTCAAATAACAGTTGAGAGCAAAAGTAATGAAATACCAGCAGTAAGAGAACTAATAGAATTATTAGACATCAAAGGAGCAGTAATAACATTAGATGCAATGCACTGTCAAAAAGAAACAGCAGAACTTATAAAAAATAATGGAGGAGATTATGTATTACAATTAAAGGGAAATCAAGGAAACTTTTATGAAGATGTATATGCAATGTTTGATGATAAATAT
The DNA here is from genome assembly GCA_948441945.1 of uncultured Clostridium sp. Classification (GTDB taxonomy): domain Bacteria; phylum Bacillota; class Clostridia; order TANB77; family CAG-508; genus CAG-269. Next base: position 63,409 of record CAOJQV010000002.1, read on the forward strand.
ATGGATGAAACAGACAAAGAATGTGAATATGAAATGTATACAACAATAGAAAATGGACATGGAAGAATAGAAAAAAGAACATGTTATGTATTAAAAGAAATAGAATTTTTTACAGATTATTTAGCGAATTGGAAAGGATTAAAAAATATATTTGCAGTAAAAAGAGAAGTAGAAAAAAATGGGAAAAAGACAAAAGAAATAAGTTGTTACTTAAGTAGTAAAAATACGACAGCAGAAAAATTATTAAAATATACAAGAAAGCATTGGCAAGTTGAGAGTTTTCATTGGTTATTAGATATGAATTATAATGAAGATGAAAGCAGGGTAATAAATAAAAACTCACAAATATGTTTAAATATAATAAGAAAATATTGTATAAGCATAATAAAAAAATATATAGAAAATCATGATGTAAAAAGAAAAACAATAATAGCTAATATGAGAAAGTGTCTATTAAATGAGGATTTTCTGATTGAAGTATTAACATATTATTGTAGTTCTTTGTAATATTTTTGTAATATGATTAAATTTCCCTGAAAAATTAGATACAAAAAATGCTTAACGCAAAAATTGTATCTAACCTTTTACTATATAAAACACTTATTATATTACAATAGTCTATTACTCTTCATCCATTTCCTCTACATCCTCTAATTCAACTGTATCATATTCTAGAACATTAATCTCTTTAATTTCAATCTCAGAAAAATCATCTTTTTCATCTTCAAATCTTAATACTCTAAATTGTTTTTGACCAACTAATTTTAAGTGCAATTTAGAAATATCAACTATCATTTTTGTAGATAAATCCATACCAACTGGTAATGTTTTGTTTTTATTATCATAAAAAATTATATTTGTAAAACCAACACCATGCACACCTGCTTTTATATTAACTTTGAATAAGCTAATTTTATCAGATTTTATATTATCTATTTCTTTTAATTCATTTTCAAGATTAATATTAAATACATTAATTTCATTTTGATTTATTTTACTTTCTGCTTTTAATTGATAAACAGGAAGACTTTCTGGAATAATACATTTTTGTAATGCTTGTATTATATTCTTTAAAATCATTTGTAGAGTAATTCTATATCCAATTGCTTTAGTATTTTTATTTACTTCTAAAATACTGAATTTATCTTTTTGCAATTCTCTGTGTTTTTTGTCATTTATTTTTTTGATTTTTGTACTATCTTCTATTATATTACCAAAGATGTCATATTCATCTTCTTCATCTACATCTGATAATTTGTGCTTTCTAGCTTGTGCTTTAATATCTTTTAAATATCTTTCTAATTCTTCAGGTGTAATTTTATTTGTTTTCATTTTGTTAAGTACTGCAAGTACATCAGTAGTGGCAATATATACACTGTCTGTATCTTCTTCATTTAAATTTCTTCTTTGAAGTTTATCTAATGTTTGTCCCAATTTTTCTAAGTCTTCTACATAATCAAAAGTTTTTTCTATTCTTTTAACTACATTTACTTCTTCTTGTTCTCCTTCAGGTAAGACTGATACTTCGTCTTTATTGCTATATTTCCAAAATTCAAATATACTTTTCTTATGACTATCTATCTCTTCTATGTACTTTGTTGCATTTTCAATTTTTTTAGCCATATTTTTATTTTTTAATTTTAAAGCATTAACATCCATCATTAAGCTTTTCATCTTATTTTCTAGCTCTTGTAATTCTTTATAGCTATCGATTAATTCTTCTAGTGTGTATACTTTCTTGAAAGTTTCTTTAGATTTTTCTTTTTTGACTTCCTTTACTTTTGCTTCTTTTTCTATTACCTCTTCATTTCTTCTTTCCATTTTTTTATTATTCTTTTTATTGTATTTGAAGTAATATTTAAATTTTCCAAAGAAAGACTTTTTACACTCTAGAAATGTTGATATTTGCTTTTCTTTAGCTAGATATTCTATTTCTTGTTCAGCTACTTTTTGTTGCAAATGTTTTAGCTTTTTAGAATATAATCTTATTTTACTTTTAACTTCTTTTTTTCTCTTTAATCCAAGTTTATATTGTTCATGAATAAAGTCTATCATCCTTCTATATTCTACTTTTTTTCCATTTAAATAAAATTCTAGCCCAGAATTTGGAGTAATGCTAGTTTCAAAATGATAATATTCTGGTAATTCTGTTTGCAAAATAAATAGCACTTTTATTAATTTATAAAAATTATTTGCTTCCATTCTAGTTTTTAGTCTAATTTTATAATATGTTTTTATTTTTCCATATACACTAGTCTCTCCAATAATTTGTAGTGATAATTCATCATTTTTGTCATATACTTCATATACAGAAGGCCATTCTTTTGTGAATAACCATAAATAGTTTTCAATATCTTCAAATTCTGATTTTCTTAAAAATTGAGTTGAATGTTTTGTATTACTTATAGGCACAAATATTTTTTCAGCTCTACCTTTTTCTAGTTTCTTTTTTAAAACATAGAAAAATGCTGAGTTGTTGGTTTCTTCTGTTGGTACAATCATAAAATATTGGTCAGTATTTTCAGAATAATAAATTTGCCATAAATAATTTCCTTGATATCTTATTTTAAAAGGTATATCTCTACTTAATTGTGCTTGTTCTTCTTCCATAGCTTTTATTTCTGCTATGTTCATATTTTTTAACATATTTAAGAAAGTAGCATGTTTTAAAACGTTTTCTTCACTTTTTGAATCTAGATATTCATATAATGGTCTGGCTTTTTTATATCTTTCACTTAACTCGTCTAATCTATTGGTTGGTGATAATAAGATTTGAATGTCTTCAATAGATATATATTTATATTGTCTGTATTTTTTTTCATCATAAATCCTTGGAACTCTATATTCCAATGGTCTTATATCTTGTATACTATTTGGTATTTTATCTAGATTTAGTCCTAAATATTCAATTTTATCTAATATTTCGTCTTCTATTATTTCTTCTTTTTTCTTTCTAGGCAATTTAGTTTTCTCCTTATCTATTTAATTATTTCATAAAAACTTTTAAACTCATATCCTTCGTTTCTTAAATAATCAATTACTAATTGCAAAGTATCTACTGTGATTTGTTTTGCTGGTGAATCGTGCATTAAAATAATAACACTATTTTTATCTTTTGTTGTTTTTTGTAGATTTTCCATAATATATTCAGCAGTTGGTTCAGTTTTTTCAGAATCGCCTGTTAGTGCATTCCAATCTAAATATAAAATATTATTTTGTTCTAGTATTGATATTGCTTGATTTTTTATTTTATAATACTTTCCTCCTACTGATCCTCCAGGAAATCTAAATAAATGTGAGTTATATTCTGGTACATTTATTGTGTTTGCTACAATTTGATTACATAAATTATATTCGTTTAGAACTTGTTCTGGCGATTGATAAATATTATTGTATTTATGTGAGTATCCATGATTTGCAATATAATGTCCTTCTTTATACATATTATTTGTTGTTTCAGGAAATACTTCAACTTGGCTTCCCAATACAAAAAATGTTGCTTTGATTTTGTTTTGTTTTAAAATCTCTAAAATAGATTTTGTATTAGTTGATGGTCCATCATCAAATGTTAAAAATGCTCTTTTTGTTTCACTATTATATATATTTTTTACATTCTGCTTTCCTACTTCTGTTAATATAGGAATTTTAATTTCTTGTTTTTCTTCTTGCACTTCTTCATTTTTAACTTTTTTATCTTTTATATTTTCTTTTTGATACATCTCAATTTGTGATATTAATTGCTTATGATTTTTCATCCTAAATGTAGTATCTACTAGATAATATAATATTAAAGAAATTGTTATAATTACTAAAATAATCGTTATAGCAATAAATGTAATCCTTTTTTTATCAACATATTTTTTTAGATAATAAGTATTACAAGCTTGATATTGCTTTTTACTATCAAATATCCCCATCTATTTTCCTCTTA
>CAOJQV010000003.1 GCA_948441945.1 uncultured Clostridium sp.
GATTGTACTAATCTTAAAATTTGTTCTGTATTCATTACATCTGTATCTCTTAATTTCCCATCATATGCTTTCATTTTCAACTGGTTAGTATTACTAACCAGTTCACTTCCTTCTTGATTTAGCTTATTTTTAAGCCATTTCCAATAATTTCTCGATTTTTGATAATCATTATCAGTAAGAATACCAACTACATCTACCACTGAAAAATACCAGTTTTCCTCATCTTCATTCCATGCCACTCTAATATTTTTATCTTCAAATAATTTAATACTATTATTTTGTTCCATTTCTTACCTCTTTTCTAACTTTCATTATTTAAAACTTTTGAATAGTAAAAGTTTATCTTTATCTTCTATATTTATATCACATCTCAAACATATTTTCAATAGTTTTACGAATTTTTGTTCTTTTGTTTTTTACATAAAAAGAACATACTCTTATATGTCCTTCTTAATTTATTTTTCTTTAATATTTCGCTTTTATCTTTCTAATCATGTTTTCTTTTCCATCACTTTCTAACAATAAGCTACCATCTTCATCTGTTCTATAAATGGCTGTATTTATACTTTTAAATCTATTCAATACTTCTGTACTTGGATGATGATATTTATTATTTAACCCAACTGAAATAATTGCAATTTCTGGTCTTATTTGATTTAAAAATCTTTCTGTACTACTTGTATTTGAACCATGATGTCCTACTTTTAAAACATTTACTTTATTCCAATCTCTTGAATTTTCTACTTCTTTTTCGCTATCTCCCATAAACAAATAACTTTGTTCTAAATAATTCATTTGTATTACTATTGATGAATTGTTCAAATCTTTTGCATCATTATCAATAGACATTACTTCACAATCTGCTAATCCATTTTTGAATTTTCTTCCTACTTCTGGTACTTCATAATTTAGGTTCTTTCTTTCCATTGCATCTAAAAATTCTTCTACTTGTTTATCTGTATTTATTGTATCTGGCATATAAACTGTTCCAATATCAAAATTATCTATAATATCATCTAATCCACCAATATGATCTGCATGTAAATGAGTTGCTATCACTGTGTCAATTTTAGAAATTTTTTGAGATTTTATGTACTTTACTAAGTCATCCCCATCTGAGTCATTACCTGCATCAATTAATGTAGTTTTTCCATTATTCATTATTAATGTACTATCTGCTTGCCCTACATCAAAATAAATAATCTGTAATTTTGATTCATCAACTATATACTCAAGATTTTTATCTGTTATATTTGAAATTAGTACTAATAATACAATTAATAATGTCAAAATACTTATGCTAGCAATTCTCTTTAATATTTGATTTCGTTTATCTCTCTCCATTTGTTTCTCCTTTTTTCATTATTATATTGTATTATTTTGCTTTTTTCAATCTAAATTAGATCTTTTTACATTTTTTTACATAAACATTGAAAAATATTAGTTTTGCATGTATAATTACTTTAATATTTTACATTGAAAGGAGGTTTCTCAATATGAATTTGGATTTATTCAATAATCTAGGTAAAAATATATCTTCAAATAGTTCTAATAATTTTATAGACAATTTTATAAACGAACTAAAGAACTTTTTAGATAAAAATTCTAACTCTCTATATACTCTTGACCGTTTTGAAGGTGATTTTGCTATTTTAGAAAATAGAAATACAAAGAAAATGACAGACATTCCTATTTCTAATATTCCGTCTAATGCAAAAGAAGGTGATATTCTAGAACTCTCTAATGGCTCTTATGTTATTGATTACGAAGAAACTAGCATTGTTTCTGATAGAATTAGAGATAAGATGGATAATCTAAAAAAATCCAAATAATTTTCTATCTATTATTTTTTTCATATACTCTTCTTAACCTATAATTCTACTTTACAAACTACATCATAACTATATTTTTCTTTTACCACATAGCCTGTCCTTCTTTGATTCTTTTTTGTAACATAGTCCTTTTTCCTACGTTCTCTTTCAAATGCAAAACTCATATATCCACTTTCTATAAAGAATTTATTAAATTTATATCTATTCTCTTTCTTGCAACCATCATAGATGTTATCATACCAGTTTCTAAATCAGCACAAACATCTTGAACATATCCTAGTCTTTTTCCATCTTTAATGTTAACTACTTCTTTGTGTTTAAAATCCAGACCTTTATCTTGCATTTTCCCTTTTCTCCTCTTTTATTTTCTGATTTCTCTACTATATATATTCATTTAATAAAAAAATAGAAGAAATAAATCTATATATTCTTCTACTTATATAACCTTTTTATATGCTCTATTGCATTTTTCTCTAATCTTGAAACTTGTGCTTGAGAAATACCTATTTCTCCTGCAACCTCCATTTGAGTTCTTCCATCAAAAAATCTTTTCGTTATAATCATTTTTTCCTTATCATTTAATTTTTTCATAATTTGCATAATTGTCATTTTTTCAGTCCAAGATTCATCAGTATTTTTGCTATCTTTAACTTGGTCCATAATATATATATTTTCTGCACCATCATTATACACTGGCTCTTGTAATGAAATGGGATCTTGTATTGCATCAAGACTAAAAGATATATCTTCTACTCCAACTCCTAATTCTTTTGATATAATTTCTAATGTTGCCTCTTTTCCATTTTCTTTTAAATATCTTTCTTTAAACTGCATTACTTTATATGCTAAATCCCTGATTGACCTACTTACTCTTATGCTGTTATTGTCTCTTAAATATCTTTTTACTTCTCCGTATAATCATAGGAACAGCATAAGTTGAAAATTGAACATTTTGGCTTAAATCAAAATTATCTATTGCCTTTATTAATCCTACACACCCTACTTGAAATAAATCATCTGCATTTTCTCCTCTTCCATAAAATCTTTGAATTACACTTAATACTAACCTTAGATTTCCATTAATAAATGTTTGTCTTGCTTCTTCATCTCCTTGTTTGATTTTTATAAATAGTTCTTGTTTTTCTTCTCTTGTAAGTAAAGGTAATTTTGATGTGTTAACTCCACATATCTCTACTTTGTTTAGCAAAAGAAAACCTCCTTTAGAAATAACTTTTTAACTAGTATTTCCAAAAAAGGTTTAAATTATACTCTGCTTTCTTATCCTGTTTTGCTCATAATTTCTTTTTTCATTTTATTGATTATCTTTTTTTCTAATCTTGAAATATAACTTTGTGATATTCCGCAGTTCGTCTGCCACTTCTTTTTGAGTTTTCTCCTTTCCTGTGTTAAATCCAAATCGCATTTCCATTATATTTCTTTCTCTTTCATTTAATTTTAGAATAGATGCTCTAAGCAAAGTTTTATCTACTTCGTCTTCTATATTTCTTGATGTTATATCTGGGTCTGTTCCTAAAATATCAGATAGCAACAATTCATTTCCATCACAATCTTTATTTAGTGGCTCATCAATTGAAACTTCTCCTTTTATTTTATTATTTTTTCTTAAGTACATAAGTATCTCATTTTCAATACATCTAGAAGAATATGTTGCAAGTTTAATATTTTTGTCAGAATTAAATGTATTTACACCTTTCATTAAACCTATTGTTCCTATTGAAATTAAGTCTTCTATTCCAATTCCTGTATTTTCAAATTTTTTTGCTATGTATACAACAAGTCTTAAATTTCGCTCTACTAAAATTTGTCTTGTTTTTAGATTGTCTTCTTCTGAAAGCTTAGAGATTAATTCCTCCTCTTCTTTTGGTTCTAGTGGTGGTGGAAGTGTTTGACTTCCTGCTATGTAAAAAATCGGTAAATATTCTATTTCTTCTTTATCATTTATATATTTAGCACATATTGTTTCTAAGTTATCAAATCCTTTTTTTAATAATTTAAGCATATCCATTTTATTTGTTATGTTAGATTTGTCCTAACATTCTCCTTTCCTTTTAATATAGTTCTATTCCTATTAAAGCATTATATTCTCCTTTTTTGGTTAAGGATTTGTTATAAATGCCTATAATTGCATTTTTCTTTTCATTTTCTAGTTCTTCATTAATGACTTTCAATTTTTCTGGTTTTATTCCTATTAACATTCCATTTTGTTTTCCTAGCGAAGAAAATGGAATAAATTTTAATTTTGGAATATATTCTTGTTTTATATCATCTGGTATTTTTTCAAAATCACCTCCTAAAATTGAGTCTGTATTATTTAATATTTCTTTTGGAATGACATCATATAATGAGTTTTTTTCTACAACTACAACTGGGTTACCTGTGATTGGTTCTTTAAGCATGTTTCCTGTATCAACCATTGTGTCTAATATAACTTCTTTCCCATTAAGTTTTATTGATACTTTACATATCATATCTTTCTTTGTTATTTTATTTTTTGACATTTTGAATGATACTATTAATATTATTGTTCCTAAAATTGCTCCTATAAAAATAACTTTTAATACATATGTTCCCACATACATTCCATTTTTGATAATTATATTTTGTGGTTTTAAAACATAAATTAAGTATGTTGCGACTCCTCCAAAAGTAAATGTTGTTAAATAAAAGAGTGTTAATTGTTTAAACATCTTTTTTATATTTTGTGGATGAAAAGCTATTATTATAATGACAATGGATAAAATAATTTTTATTATAATATTTGAAAGTATTTTTGTGTTATACATATATTGTAATGCTGAATATATTGCTCCAATTAAGCTTGCTAATAATAATTTCCAAAATGATATTTTATTTTTTAAGATAAGCCCTGTTGCATACAATATGATAAAATTCATAATTAAGTTTTCTATGATGATTATATCTACATAGATTGTCATAAGCCTCACCTACTGTTTGCATTTTACTATATGTTATTTAAAAAGTCTGTCTTTTTTTATTGTAGAAAAAAAGAAATAATCGAATTTCTTCGACTATTTCTTTTATATTCTTATAAATTTTTATATTTATTTCTTCTTATTTCTTAAAAATGGTGGAATATCTAAGTCACCTTGTGAACTTGATGATTCTGAGCTAGCTGGAATTGAATTAATTTTCTTTTCCCATGTTTTTGATACTATACTATCTACTCCAGTATTTGATAAATCACTACCTGTTTTTTCGAATCCTGTTGCAATAACTGTAATTTGAATTTCATCTTGCATACTTGGGTCTGTTACTGTACCAAATATAATATTTGCTTCTGGGTCTACACTACGTTGTACTAATTCTGCTGCTGTATTTACTTCATGTAATCCTAAATCTTCTCCACCTGTTATATTTATAATAACTCCTCTTGCTCCTTCAATTGATGTTTCTAGTAATGGACTTTGTACAGCTTGTTTTGCTGCATCTTCTGCTCTATTTTCTCCTGATGCTCTACCAACTCCCATGTGAGCCATTCCTGTATTTAACATTATAGTTTTTACATCAGCAAAATCTAAGTTTACTAGACCTGGTACTGCTATTAAGTCTGATATACCTTGTACACCTTGTCTTAATACATCATCTGCCATTTTGAAAGCTTCTATTATTGATGTTTTTCTATCAATTATTTGAAGTAGTTTATCATTTGGTATTACTACTAATGTATCTACTTTACCTTTTAAACTTTCTATTCCTCTTTCTGCTTGAGAAAGTCTTTTCTTTCCTTCAAATGTAAATGGCTTTGTAACAACTCCTATTGTTAAAATTCCCATTTCTTTTGCTGTTCCTGCAACAATTGGTGCAGCTCCTGTACCTGTTCCTCCACCCATTCCGGCAGTAACAAATACCATGTCTGCTCCTCTTAATACTTCAGCAAGTTCTGATTTGTTTTCTTCTGCTGACTGTGCTCCTATATCAGGGTTTGCTCCAGCTCCTAATCCTCTTGTTATTTTTTCTCCTATTTGAATTTTTGTATTAGCTTTTGATTGTTGCAAAGCTTGTCTATCTGTATTAACTGCTATAAAGTCTACACCTTTTATTCCTGCTTCAATCATTCTGTTAACAGCATTATTTCCTGCTCCTCCAACTCCTATTACTTTTATTGTTGCTGCTCCATCCATCATTGTTATATTATTATCTTCATATTCCATCATTTTGATTTTTCCTCCCTCAAATCTTTATAATTTAAAATTAAATTTATTAACTATAGAAAAATTCTTTTATTCTTTCTAATATATTTTTTAATACATTTTCTGTTGATTTTGCGTCAATACTGCTTGAAACTGTTTTTGTAAATGGTCTTGATGCTATATATCTAACTAAAGCATAACTTGTCCTATAAACAGGTTTTGTTGTCCCTATCAGTCTACCTGTTGATATTTTTACAGGAATATTTAAGTTTATTTTTCCTGCAACATCACTTTTACTAATACTTGTAATTCCTTGTCCTGTTAAAATAACATTATTTATTCTAGGTTTAATTCCTTGATTTGTTAAGTCTTTATTAACAAGTAAGAATATTTCTTCTATTCTTGCTTCTATTATTTCGATTAACTCAGAACTTTTTATTATTTTGTTTTTATTATTATCTTTACAAGTATTTAAAATAATATCATTATCATTATCAATATAAGATTTTAATGCTAGTCCATACTGCCTTTTTAGTTTATCTGCTTCTTCTTGTTCTATATTTAATACTAATGCAATATCATTTGTTATGTTTTCTCCTCCTAATGGAATAGAATTTGTATAAATAAATGTAGAACTTTCAAAAACTCCAATATCTGTATTTTCTGCTCCTATATCTATAATTGCTATATTATCGTGCAGTTCGTTTTTGTCTAATATAAGGTTTCTTTCGGCTAATGTTGTTGGAACTATTCCATCTATTTCTAACCCAGCTTTTTTGAATATACTATTTAGTTGTCTTACATATTCTTTATCTGCTAAAATAATTTGAGCACTTATTGTAAAATTTGAACTTAAGCTTCCTACTGGGTCTTTGACTATTGTTCCATTATCTAATGCTATTTTGTCTGGAACAATATCTATTAATGTTTGTCCTTCTGGAATTTCAATATCTTTTACTTGCATAATAGCACTTTGTACATCTCTCATAGTAATTCCAGCATATTTGTCTTTAGCTTCTTTAGTTATACTATTTTGAACAATTGTAACATATTTTCCTGGAATAGTTACATAAGCGGAATTAATTTTTAAATTAGTTTCATCTTCAGCATCTTTTATTGTTTTTGCTAAACTTAGACTAATTTCTTCTTCATTAATTATTTTCCCCTTTTTTAATCCACTGCATTTATATGATGTATTACATATTGTTTCTATTTGTTCAAAATTATTAACTTCTCCTACAACTGTTGCGACTTTTGTTGTTCCTATGTCTACCCCGACTATAATATCACCAATTGCCAAGTTAATTCCCACCTTTTTTAAGTAATAATTTTCTAGTTGTATTTATATTACATTTTTTATCGATTGTCAATAGAATTTGTTATATTTTTGTAATATTTTTGTAATATATTCGTAACATATTTCTTATATCTTTACTGTTTCTAATGTTTTAATTATTTTTCTTGTTTTCGACTTCTTTTTTAGTTTTGTTTTTAATTTTTTCTGTCCATTTTTCAACATAGTATCTTCTTATAATTCCTAAATTAAGAAACATTCTTCCAACAAAAACAACTATAGCTGCTAAGTATATGTCAACATTAAGTTTTTCGCCAAGTACTGTTAGTAATATGGCTAAAATGGCATTTCCGAAAAATCCAGAAATAAAAGTTTTCATATCAAATTTTTTATTAATTACAGAAGAAATTCCTCCAAATACTGAATCTAGTGCTGCAATAATTGCAATTGCTAAATAACTAGAATAGGTATATGATATCATTGGTGAATTTAATCCAACAATAACTCCTAATAAACATGCGATTATAATACTTAAAAAAATCATTTTCTTTCCTCTTTTCTTTTTATTGAATATATTTATGTGCTATTTCTTTACTATATTGAGGTATCTTAACCCTATTATCTCTTTCAATAGCTATATTGAAACCTATATTTTTTAATGTTTCTACATAACCACCATTTCCAAGTAATGTGCTTTCTAAACTTACTGAATCTCCTATTGCTTTTATAACATAAGGTGCTAATATTCTTTGTTGATTTACATATATAATTGAATTATTAACATATACAATATCTGACATATTTACTATTCTTTGTTCATTTATTGATATTGCTTCTGCTCCTGCTAATTTTAAATAATCTACTATAACAAGTAAATCTTCTGCTGAAATGGGAGGTATTTCTTCGTCATCATTAATATCTTTGATAGTAATTGTAATTCCTTCTCCTTGTACTTCAGTTTTTCCTAAATACATATCAATTTGGTTTAATTCTTTTTCTATTAATTTTGTAGACTCTTCTGTTGATTGTTGTGTTTCTTTATATTCATCAAGCCTTTGTTTTCTTTCTAGATATTGTTCATCTGCCTCTTTATATAGTTGTTTCCAATTAGCAAGTTCTGCTCTTAATTCTTCTTCTTTCATGGTCTCTATAGATGTAATATCTGTTTCATTTACTATTTTAAATTGCATAAACATGACTGTTGTAAGTGCAAAACATGCTATAGCAATTGTTATTACAACTGTAATTTTACCTTTTTTCATGTAAACCTCCTATTTATTTTTGCTGATATATTTAAAATTTAACACTCCTGCATATTTGGGTATTGTAATATCATTATTGTTTGATTTCTTCATTGTTACTTTTAAATCTCTTTCTTGTTGTAAGTTATTTAAATATCCACCTGGTCTATTTAGATTAGCTAGTGTTTCTGGCAAACCAATTGCTTTTATTTCAAAAGGTGAACCTATTTTTTCTCCATTTATATTAATAATGTTTCCACCACAAACTATTGATGTTGTTAACACTACTCTTTGTCCATTAATAGAAATTGCTTCTGCCCCTGCATTTTTTAGTTCATTTACAATTTTTAATATATCTTTGTCATGTACTAATAAATCACTTGAATCTAGTACAGAATTTTGGTCAATATCACTATCAGCAACTGTAATAATAACTCCTGAACCAGTTACTTCATCTAATCCTATCATTTTATTTCCTTCTGTTATTTTTCTATTTGCTTCTTCTAATTCTGAGTTATTTGCTGTTGCTATATCTATTTGACTTTTTAGTTGTTTATCTACATCTTCAATTTCTCTTAATAAATTATCATATCTTTCTTTATACTTTAGCACTTCTGCTCTCAAATTATTTTCTTCGTAATTTTGGCTTACTTTTGAGTTTATATTATTTACAGTTTTAACTTGAATGCATATTCCAACTGTTAATGCAAAACACATTACTCCTAAGACTAAGCTTATTATTTTTTTATTTATCATATAGACCATTCCTTTTATACTTTTTCTCTAAATCTAGGTGGCTTAAAACTATTAATTGTATCTCCATCATTTAAATAAATAGCCCCTTCTTTTCCTTTATTTTCTTCTAAAATAACAGGAATATATAGTATTTTATCTTTTAAGTTTGTTTCATTTCCCAAATAAATTACCTTCTTTTCTTGTTCCATATTAATAATAAAGTTATTTTTACTTGTAATATCTATTGTAGAAATTTTGCTCTCTATTTCACAACTTTTACATATATTCATAATTTGTATTACTGTTTCAAGTTTTCCTAAATCTTGCATATTTAGGCGACTTCCTTCCACAATTTGTTCCTGATTTGTTGATATTCCAAGTATTGTTGGTAATTCTAGTTTTTGTTCTGATATTTCTAAAATATATCCTTGATTATTAATATAAGCATATCCATTTAAAAATTCAATGTTAAAGTTTTTTACTCTTTCTTTTATTGTAATTTCTACTTTGTTTGGTAATTTTCTCTTTACTTTTACACTTTCAATATAAGGATTTGTTTTTATATTCTCTTCTACTTTATTATGTTTATATTGAAATATATTTTGTCCTATTTCTAATTCTGATAAACTAAAAACAGTTTCAGTTGATACTTGTACATTATCAATAACTTGTATATTTTGAATTCCAAATATAGGTGAAACAAATGCAAATATAACTCCACCTATTAAAAGTAAAATTAATGTTATTACCTTAAAAATTCTTTTGATTTTCTTCTTTTTCTCTATAATTTTAGCTTGTTTTCTAGTAATTCTCTGATTTTCTACTTGCTTTTTTTGTTGATTATTTTTATTTGTCATTCCTATTACAGTTTCTGTATCTAAATCAAATTGCTCTTGTTGTTTTAAGTTTCTTTGCTTAATTCTTTTTTCTCTTTCCTTCATTTTATCTCTATTAGCTTTTTCTTGTATTTCTTCTATACTAGGTAATTCATCTGAAGGATAACGTAAATTTTCAATTTGTTTTACTCTATTTTTTTGCAAAATCCACACCTCCGAAATTTTCCTATTATGTATTTTAACAAAAAAAAAACTATATTGCTATAGTTTTTTCTAAAAAATGTTAATTTATATTAGTTTTATGCTTGCTCCTAATTCAATTAATTTTTTGTCTAAATTTTCATATCCTCTTAATATATATTCGATATTATCTATTTGTGTTTTTCCTTTTGCTATTAATCCTGCTAGTACTAATGCTGCTCCACCTCTTAAGTCTGTAGCCTTTACATTTGTTCCATATAGTTTTCTAACTCCTCTAATAATAGCACTTTTTCCTTCTATTGTTATTTTGCTTCCCATTTTATTTAATTCTTGCGTGTATTTAAAACGGTTTTCAAATATATTTTCTATTATTATTGATGTTCCTTTTGCTGTTGTTAGCATAGATGCAAAAACTGACTGCATATCTGTTGGAAATCCTGGATATGGCATTGTTTTAATATCTATTGCTTTTAATTTTTTTGGTGCTATTAATTTAATTTTATCTTTTTCTATTTCTATTTTGCAATCCGCTTCTTCTAGTTTTGAAATTATTGGTGTTATATGATTTGCATTTACATTTTCTAATATTACATTTCCTCTTGTTGCTGCTGCCCAACATAAGAAAGACCCTGTTTCAATTCTGTCTGGCATAATATTGTAACTTACATCTTTTAATTTTTTTACTCCTTCTATATGTACTTCATCTGTTCCAGCTCCAGTAACTTTTGCTCCCATCCTATTTAGAAAGTTTTGTAAGTCTATAATTTCTGGTTCTCTTGCTGCATTTGTTATTATTGTCGTTCCTTCTGCTAGTACACTTGCTAAAATTATATTTTCTGTTGCTCCTACACTTGGAAAGTCTAAGTTTATTTTTTCTCCTTTTATTTTTTCTGATGTGCATACTATGTTTCCATGACTTTGGTTTACTGTTATTCCTAATTTTTCAAATCCTTTTAAGTGTAAGTCTATTGGTCTTGAACCTATGTCACACCCTCCTGGATATGAAAATGTGGCTGTTTTATATTTCCCTATTAGTCCTCCTGCTAGAATAACTGATGAACGCATTTTGTGCATTAAGTCTTGTGGTATTTCGAAGTGTTCTATTTTGGAACTGTCTATTTTTATTTTTCCGTTTTTCTTTTCTACTTTTGCTCCTAAACTTTCTAATATTTTAAACATCATTTGTGTGTCTTGTATATTTGGTACATTATATAATGTGCTTTTTCCTGCATTTAGTATTGTGGCTGCTATTATTGGTAGTGATGAGTTTTTTGAGCCAGATATTTTTATAGTTCCTTCTAGTCTTTTTCCTCCTTCGATTATGTAACTAGTCATTTTTCTTCCTCCTTTTACGTTTTTTGTATATTTTATGTTGCGTTTACGTAAAAAGTGAATTTTTATTAACTAAAAAAGGAAATACTACTTATTAAAGTTTCATTCCCTTTTTTCATTATGTCATTTCCTATACTGTAGATAATACTCTGCAAACAGTGGACAGTTTGCTGATTTAAGTGTGATAATTGGTACTACATCAGATAAAGTTTCCCATGCTTCATTTTCTCCATTAAAATTAGTAATTTGTTGAGCTAATCCTAATGCAATTTCAATCCTTGTTGATACGTGACCTCCTATTTTCTTCGCAAATTTTGATACATATTTTTCATCTCTATACACCCATTGTTTTTCTGGTATTAATAGATAAAACCTTTTGTATCTTTCTGAATTTTTTTCTTTTGCTCCTTCAATGAAAGCTTCCAAAATTAACTTTCTTATTTCTTCCTGTTTATTATTACTTCTTTTCTCTAGAAAGAGAAACATATTAATTTTTGCTACTTCCACTTTAAGGCATTTTCCATCAGTTAGCTTTTCAACTACTTGAAACGTATCTCTTCCAGAAAAACTTTCGTTTAGAAATCTTAGTAATTGTTCTACTTTTTCATCAGTTAGTTTTTTAGCTACTTCTTTTTCAAAAATGGCTTTGTTTGGCAATTCTACTATTTGCTCGTTTGTATAATTCCGTTCTTCTTTCATCATACTACTTGTCCTCCTGTTTTTATATTGGAATATATATTCCTGTGTGTTAATTTTATCATTATTTTATATAATTTGCAATAAAAAAAGCAGAATATATGTAAAAACATATATTCTGCTTTTTTTGATTACTATTCAATTACTCGGTACAATGAAACTTTTTCTTTATAGTTTACAATAGTAACTTCTGTTGCTAATTGCTTTAATTGATTTACAATTTTTTCAATATTTTCTGCTGTTTCATCATCAAAGTATTGTTCTCCACATTGAGTACATACTTTTGCAGGAACACCTTTAATAATAATTGTTTTCTCTAAATCAACTACATAATTTACTTTCTTTTCTTCTAAATTTCCTTTACACATAAAACAATTCATTATTCTTTCCTCCTTGTTTTCATATCTTCTTCCCATTTCTCTGTATTTGGATAATATGCAGTTATCATATTTTAATATTTTAACATTTTAATCATTTTATCAAAGCCACTTTCTAATTGTTTCATTTATTCTAAATCTAGTAGCAACTTGTAATTTTACTCTATATCCCAATGCTATAATCATATCTAGATTATAATGGTCAATATTTCTCTTAACCTGTCTATTTCCTTCGTTTTGAACTAATAAGAATTTCTTATTAGTTGAATTGTTTTCTAATTCTCCATCGTTATAAATATTTTTTATATGCATTGAAATATTCTCTTGGGTTGTTTTATAAATTTCGGCAATTTGATTTTGTGTTAACCATAAATCTTCATCTGAAAATCTTACAGAAACTTTTGTAATACTATCTTCGTCTTGATAAATTATTATTTTATCATCTTTGTTTCTTTTTCTTCTATATATTTATAATTCAATTTATTAGTCTTTGTTACAACTGATTCTCCAAGATTTTTTTCAATATCATCTCTTGCAACTTTTGCAGCATGTCCTCCCAACTTAGCTACTTTTATATTTTCTTTTAGTCCATTTGGTTTTTGTTTAGTAGCAAGTCTTTTGGTAGCTTCCTCAGATAAATCTGTCAATATAAGTTCTATATTGTCCATATTGTCTCTCAAATTTTCTTTTCGTAATCCCTTATATTGTTTATATTCTTTGGCTGTCATTCCTGACCATTCTTTATATATTTCATTTGTTAATATTGCATATTCTATATTATTTTCTATACCATTTTCTTTCCATACATCAGTCAATTTTTTCCTTTCTTGAATTGATTTTATTCTTTTTGCAATCCATTCTTCATCATATCCTTTTGTTCTGTATAAATCTATCGCTCTTTGCAATGAAATTGAAGGATCAAAAGTTTCATCAATTTTTTCTTTTCCTAAATGCGCTAACCATTGTTTAATTGGTTCTGCATTTTTTGAAGGAATTGATTCAATTACACGAAACATTCCTTCAATGTCTGTTACATCAGTTTCACGATATTTACCATCTTGTGCTTTTAATTTCACTGTCTAGTAATACTAGACACTTCAAAATTTTCTTCCTTTTTTAGTTTATTTTTTAACCAATTCCAATATTTTCTTGGTTCTTTACTATCTGATAAAACTCCAACAATGTCAACGATACTAATATAATATTTTTCATCGTCTTTGTCCCATATTGTTCTTATAGTTTCATTATTAAAAATTTTATTTATTAAATGCACTTTATTTTCGTCCATTTTTTACCTCTTTTCCTCAAGTTGTTGTGAATTTATAAACAACTCAAAATATATTTTATTTATTCTATTCATATCATATATCGAACATTCTTTCAATGCTTTTACGAATTTTTGTTCTTTTATTTCTATATAAAAATAAAAAAAACAGAATATAAGCCGAAGCCTATATTCCATTTTGGTTACTAGATTCACTTTATTCTGTACAAGCATACCACAACCTGCCCTCCTTCTGAATATGCTTCGATGTATATGGGATAATTCTTTGTATTTTTAAATACAAAGTTTTTTGACCCATAGCTTACCGTAGCATCCATTCCTTTTGGCACGTAGCTAACACCGCCAAAATGGTTGTAGTGTTCTAAAATTTCTAGATTAATTTTTAGAACCGCATTATAGAGTGTAGTCGTTACCTGGCAAACACCACCACCATCTCCATCTACTTTTTCACCATTGACCTTTATTGGTGCAATTTTGAAACCATTTTCTATGCTTGCATTTCCAACGCCCTTAGGACCATACCAATCATATTCCTCTTCTGATCCTAACACTGTTCCATCAAGCTTATCACAGGCCAATCCCATATTGTAGTCACGATTTTCAGCACTATCAGCTGTGACAACGGCAACTGCTATCAATTCGTAATCTAAAATATCTTTGCTTGATATTCTGATGCACTCTTTGGATGCATAGCCTACTTGCCATTTGTCCTCTGCTTGAAAGACCACTCTGTAAAAGTTATCCTCTTGTCGGATAACCCTCACAATATAACCTGGTTCAAGCATTATAATGCTTTTACTTGAAATATCAGGTTTTTCCCTGACATTCAATTTTTTCCCATCGCTTGTCTTTACATACCCCCTATCACAATATGGACTTACATCTGATTTAGACAGACCCATCTCTTTTGACAATCTTATCAACTCCTGTTGATAAGATTTCTGGAACTTTTCAGTTTCAGATTCCATTTCTTCAGTTGCCACTTCAGTTTCAACTTCCTGCACTTGGTCAATAGTTCCTGCAATCAAAATCGCTTCTGTTGATGCCGTAGGTGCAGGTGCACATGCACTTGTGATTGTTGTTAGTAACCATGCTACTACTAAAATCTTAGTAGCATTTTTCCGTTGCATTTTTGTCATAATGTTTCCCTCCTAGGATTAAATAGTATTTTACATAATACTATTATACCACAATATGTTAACTTTTGCAATTTTTAATAATTTCTTCAATCCTTGTAACAACCTCATCTATTGTCAAATTTGTAGAATCAACCAAAATAGCATCATCAGCTTTTTTTAGGCTTCCCACCTTTTTATGCATATCATTATAATCTCTCATCTTAATATTTTCTAATACTTCTTCGTAAGTTATTTCAATACCATTTTCTACATTTTCTTTATATCTTCTTTTAGCCCTTATTTCTTCACTAGCATCTAAATATATTTTAACATCAGCATTTGGAAAAACTACAGTTCCTATATCTCTACCCTCAACAATAACATCCTTACCTGTTGCCAACTTTCTTTGCACATCTACCATTATTTCTCTAACTTTCACAATAGAAGAAACTTGTGATACAATAGCAGTTACTTCTTTTGTTCTAATTTCTTTACTAACATCTTCTCCATTTAGTAAAATAATATCTTTGTCATTTTGGTTATTAATTTCTATATTTATCTCATTTGCTACTTTTATAATTTCTTCTTCATTTTCTAAACTAATTCCTTTTCTTAACATTTCCAAAGCTACACATCTATATGTCGCACCTGTATCTAGGTTTAAAAAACCTAACTCTTTTTCTATTCTTTTAGTTACCGTTCCTTTACCGCTTCCAGCTGGTCCATCTACTGCTACTATCATTTTCTCTCCTCCTTTATTTTTCTACATTATATCAAATGAAGCACTTTTGTCAACAGTTCTAATTTCAACTTTCGATAACATTTATTTTATTTATTCATATATTACTAAGAGGTGATTAGTAATGGCATATTCAGAAAGAGAGTTGTTAGCAAGGATTATACAATGTGAGGCTGGTGGAGAGGGAGATATTGGTATGAAGGCAGTTGCCTCTGTTGTAATGAATAGAGTTAATGTTCCAACTGGTGAATATGCTAGAATATCACAAGGTGGAAACATAAGAAATATTATATTTCAAGAAGGCCAATTTGACTGTGCAAGAGAAACTATAAGAAATCAATATAATCCACAAAACATATATAATATGACTCCAACTAATGAACATTATTGGATTGCAGATTGGGCAATAGCAGGAAATAGAATTTCAGAAGCAGGTGAATGTTTATGGTATCTAAACCCATTTAGACCTACTTGTAGTAGTACATTTCCATCTAATGGTTCTGGAACTTTTCATACTAGAATAACAAATCATTGCTTTTATAGACCTACACCTCTTTATTCAAATACTTAATTTAGGAGGATTCTATGAACGAAAATTCAAATAGTACAAATGAAAAAAGGAATGTAGTAACAAATCAAAATTCACCAGAAGTTTTGACTAATAACATATATACCCCAGCTTTTTTAAGAGAACAAATTGGAAAATTAGTAAGAGTAGAATTTTTAGTTGGAACTAATAATTTAACAGATAGAACAGGTATCCTTGAAGATGTTGGTGTTAGCTATATTTTATTAAGAGCAATAGAAAGCGGTAATCTACTTTATTGTGATATATATTCTATAAAGTTTGTATCTATTGCTGAATATCCTTACAGACCAGGAATGTATAATTATTAGTTGCATTTTAGAGTATATTGATGTATAATCTTTCCATAATATAAATGGGGGTATAATATGGAAAAATTAGTTATAAAAAATTTATTTCGTAATACAAATCAATATTTAAATAAAGAAATTACATTAGAAGGTTGGGTTAGAACTGTTAGAGATTCTAAAAATTTCGGTTTTATTGAAATTAATGATGGTTCATTTTTTAAAAATGTTCAAATAGTTTTTAATGATAAATTAGATAATTTTAATGAAATTTGCAAACTTACTATTAGTTCTTCAATTAAAGTTACAGGTACTTTAGTTGCAACAGAAAATGCTAAACAACCATTTGAAATTCAAGCAAGTTCAATTATAATAGAAAATTTATCAGATAGCACTTATCCACTTCAAAAGAAAAAACATTCTTTTGAATATTTAAGAACAATTGCTCATCTTAGACCAAGAGCAAATACATTTAATGCTGTTTTTAGGGTTAGAAGTACATTAGCCTATGCAATTCATAAATTCTTCCAAGAAAGAAATTTTGTATATGTAAACACTCCTTTACTTACAGGAAGTGATGCAGAAGGTGCTGGTGAAATGTTTAATGTTAATTCATTTGATTTACAAAACATTCCAAAAACAGATAATGGAGATATTGACTTTTCAAAAGATTTCTTTGGAAAAAAGACTCATCTAACAGTAAGTGGTCAATTAAATGGTGAAACTTTTGCAGAAGCTTTTAGAAATATTTATACATTTGGTCCAACTTTTAGAGCTGAAAATTCAAATACAGTAAAACATGCAGCAGAGTTTTGGATGGTTGAACCTGAAATATGTTTTGCCGATTTACAAGATGATATGGACTTAGCTGAAGAAATGATTAAATATATTTTTCAATATGTTTTAGATAATTGTCCAGAAGAAATGCAATTTTTTAATAACTTTATTGATAATGGTTTATTAGATAGATTAAATAATGTTATCAATTCTGATTTTGTTAGAATCTCATATACTGATGCAGTTGCAGAATTAGAAAAGCATAATAATGAGTTTGAATATAAAGTTAGCTGGGGAGTAGATTTACAAACAGAACATGAAAGATACCTTTGTGAACAAATCTTTAAAAAACCTGTTTTTGTTACTGATTACCCATCAGATATTAAAGCTTTTTATATGAAACAAAATCCAGATGGAAAAACAGTTGCTGCAGCAGACCTTTTAGTTCCTGGTATTGGAGAAATTATTGGTGGTAGTCAAAGGGAAGAAAATTATGATAAATTAGTGGCTAGAATGAGAGAACTAGATATGCCTATTGATAATTATGAGTGGTATCTTGATTTAAGAAAATATGGAAGTTGTGTTCATTCAGGTTTTGGTCTAGGTTTTGAAAGAGCTATTATGTATTTAACTGGTATGCAAAATATTCGTGATGTAATTCCTTTTCCTAGAACACCTAAGAATTGTGAGTTTTAATGTCCCAAAAGAGATGTTTACCTGTGGGACATTTTTATTCTCACCTCCATTTTACGTACTTTCTTCTTTCTTGGAATTTTTATTGCTAACGAAACTTGCAATAATTTTTGATTTAAAATATTTTGAATTAATATGCTTTATAATACAACAAAAAGTCGAACTTTGCAATAATTATTTGCTAATAAGCAAACTTTTTCATCGCAAAATCCGACAAAAAGCTGAGACAGATTTAACCTGAGCTTTATGCATAAGTTATCTGTAAAAAGCTTCGCATTAACAGCTAACTCATACCAAATGTCTCTATTAAAACAGAATGCTCCCTATTGGGATAAATTTGGAAACTCAAATATTTTTCCACCTTCTGTAAATTGTCCTTCGGGTATATGTGTTTTATTAAAGACTTCTCTTCCTTTTAGAAAATATTTATATTTTGAAGAGTTGCTTAAAAATCCTGGTCCAATAATTATAGGGTCATCCCATGTACAATCAACTCCATACCAATTTTCACCTATTTGCACATAGTTCCATGCATGGTTTTCTGTATTTCCATCTGAGTTTGTGGCTTTTCCTGAAACTATTACAGATGGTATTTTTAGTGCATCCATTAAGTATTGAAAAGCCTTTGCATAACCTTCACATACACATTTTTTATTTATAAATGCTCCATAAATATTATAAACATTATCATTTGAAATTGTTTGGTCATATTCTATACTTTCTACTAGATAATCATGTATCATTTTAACATTATTGTATGTATCTTCTTTTTTATTTTGTATAAAATATGCTTTTATCTTTTCTATTTCTTCTAAAGCTGAATTAATTTCTTCTATGCTACTAAATTCATCTTTTAAATAATTGTTTTCATTTCCCTTATTAATAAAAACTTGGAATGTTTTTTTACTTCCTCTTGTTGTTGTTTCAATATTCAAATACATTTTTCCAAAATCTATATAAAATACTTCTGGATGGTCATAAGTATAAGCTTCAATTGCTGATTGATAATACTCTCCTAATAACTTTTCTCCATCACTTTTGGAAAGTACATCTGAAAGTTGTGAACCTAATTTAATTTCGTATATTCCTGTTTTCATATTATCATTATTATTTTCCATTGATTTATATATAATTTGTTCATCTTTGTTTAATTGATTAAAAAAATAATGATTTTCTTGTTTTTCGTAGTTTTCTGTTATTTGTACATTTTCTAATATCTTTGCTTGTATAATGTTTTCGCCTGAAGATGAATCTTCAAATGTTATATTAGAAATAAATTCTTGTACATCATCTACTAAATTACTTTTTGTCATTTCTTCATAAATTATTAATCCTAAAAAAATTAATATGGAAAAAACGAGTATAATAAGAATTTTCATAATAAAAGATGTTATTTTTGACTTCATATTTTTCTCTCTTTCTTATAATTCTAATTTATTATATCATTTTTTATTGTTAAAAACTAGTATATTTTCGTTTTTTTGACTAATACTATAACAAATTAATGAAATGGAGAAACTATGAAAATAAAAGATTTTATAAACAATATTTTTGCCTATAATCCACCACATAATTATGAATTTTTCTTACCAAATACTCCAACTGAAAATGATACTAATAATGTAACTGCTCAAGAACCACCAACGGAATTAAAAGAAACCAAAAACATATTTGCAAGTTTAAATGTAAATTTGGATTATATAAAATCACAATATAATTTGCTAATAAATAGTGATATTATAACACGTGAATTTATTTTAAATGCTAGAGGAAAACAGTATAAAGCTTTATTATTATATATTGATGGTATGGTGGATGCACAAATTTTAAATGACTTTGTTTTAGAACCATTAATGATGCGTAACAAAAACAACCTTTTTGACAATGAGCAAAATAGAATTATTTCAGAGGCAGTAAGCAATAATATAACTGTTAGAAAAGTGAAGAAATTTAATTTGTCTGAATATATTGAAACTTGTTTAGTACCTCAAAATAGTATAAAACAAAGTAATTCATTTGATGAAATATTTTCAGGTGTAAATTCGGGAAACTGTGCTCTTTTTGTTGATACACTTAGTATAGCATTAGATATTGATGTAAAAGGTTTTAAGCAAAGAAGTATATCAAAACCTGAAAATGAAATCGTTATAAAAGGTTCACATGAAGCATTTGTAGAAAATATTCGTACAAATACATCTTTATTAAGGCGTTTTTCAAATAATGAAAATTTAGTTATAGAAAGCTTAGATGTTGGTAAAATAACAAAAACAAAGTGTGCTGTATGTTATATGCAAAACATTGCAAATGGCGATTTAGTTGCAGAAGTTAAATATAGAATAAATAATCTAGAAATTGACTCACTTTTATCAAGCGGACAATTAGAACAATTGATAAGTGATAATAATTCTTTAGGATTGCCTAAAGCTATATCAACGGAAAGACCTGATAATGCAGTTCAACATCTTCTAGAAGGTAGAGTAGTTGTATTGGTAAATGGTTCTCCTTATGCTTTAATACTTCCATCTATAATGATTGACTTTTTGACTTCTCCAGAAGATAGAAACTTAAAAAGTATATTTGCCAATTTTCTAAGAGGAATTAGAATAATTTCGGCTTTTTTTGCATTATTACTTCCTGGTTTATATGTTTCTGTAACTAACTTTCACATAGAAATACTTCCAACAGAACTGCTTTACTCAATTTTGGCTGCAAGAGAGAGTGTTCCTTTTCCAGTTATATTTGAAATATTGATAATGGAAATATCTTTTGAAATTATTAGAGAAGCTAGTCTTAGGGTACCTTCTGCTATTGGTTCAACAATTGGTATTGTTGGAGCTCTGGTAATAGGGCAGGCTGCTGTAAGTGCAGGTATTGTTAGTCCAATACTAATTATTATAGTTGCTATAACAGCTTTAAGTTCATTTGCAATTCCTGATTATTCCTTTAGTTTTCACTTAAGAGTATTTAGATTTTTATTTATTTTACTAGGATATGCTGCAGGATTTTTAGGTATTGGAACAGGACTTTTTGTTTATATTTCTATTATTTGTGATATGGAATCATTTGGTGTTTCTTATTCTACTCCTTATTCACATATGGAAAATCTTAAAAGTACAGGTATTATTATTCCACCAATATGGAAGAGAGAATATAGATCATCATATCTTGCTACTAAAAAGAAAAAGAAACAAGAAGA
This sequence comes from uncultured Clostridium sp., assembly GCA_948441945.1. Taxonomy (GTDB): domain Bacteria; phylum Bacillota; class Clostridia; order TANB77; family CAG-508; genus CAG-269. The sequence goes on from CAOJQV010000003.1 coordinate 21,398, forward strand.
TATCTCAATGAAGTGGAAATATCAGTAATTTAAAATTATTAACTTGTGTAAAAAATTAAAAATTCTATAAGAGGTGAAAAAATGGTAAAATCAAAAGTTGGCACAATAAGTGCTATTATGCTTACACTATCAATAGCAGTATCTTATATAACAAGTTCATTACCTCGAACATTTATAAATGAAACAAAATCAGCTACCTTAATAAATATAATATATATTACTTTTATTGTGCTACTTATTATTATTATATTTTGCCAGTTATTAAAAAAATTTCCTGGTTTGGACCTTTTGGATATTTCAAAGTATTTGGGTGGAAACTTCTTAAAAGATATTGTAGGAATATTTTTTATAGCATATTTTACAATAAGTTCTAGTATAATGTTAAGAAATTTTTGTGAAGGGTTGGTAGTAGTATATTATCCTCTAACTAACTATGTTTTTATAATTTTGATGTTTATATTTGCTATTGGTATGGTAAACAGACTAGGATTTAATGCAACATTAAATGCTTCTTCAATAGTATTTCCACTAGTGCTTTTAAGTGCAATTCTATTGTTTTGTGGCAATTTAGATAATTTCTCATTTAGAAGAATTTATCCTATTTTAGGAGATGGCTTTTATAATACATTTGTATTGGGTTTAAAAAACATTGGCGCTTTTGGAGGAATCTGCTATTTATATTTCTTACCTCCTATGCTAAAAGAACCTGAAAAGTTAAAAAAGATAGCTGTAATATCTGTTATTGCAACAGGTGCTTTTATATTTTTATGTGTAGCTACTTTACTTTTTATGTTTTCTTTTTTCTTAACAACAGATGAGGTAATGCCTTTATTCTCCGCTGCAAGATATATAGAATTTGGTTCTTTCTTCCAAAGATTTGAATCAGTGTTTTTATTAATATGGATTATATCATTTTGTTGTTTTTTAAGCATAACATGTAAATTTTCAACACATATTTTTAGCAAAATGTTTAATTTATCTGACATGAAGCCTATTTCAAATATTTTTATAATATTAATTTTTGGACTGGCTCTAGTTCCAAAAAATTATGCTATTGCAAATTTTCTTCAAACTAATGTATATATATATCTTAGAATTGCTGTTGGTTTTATATTGGGAATGTCTGTTTTAATTTTAGCTAATCTTAAAAAATTGAAAGTAGGTGATAAAAATTAATAATATATTTAATAAATTTTTTATATTAGTTTTAATAATTATATTTATCTCCTTTTTTTCGGCATCATACAATTCTCTTAACTTAGATAATTTGGCCTTTGCAGTAGCTATTGGAATAGACAAATCTACATCTAATAAATTAAAAGTAACATTTGAGTTTTTAGCGCCTTCTCCAAGTGGTGATAGTGTTTCAGAGACAAAACCAGTGTTAAATACTGTTGAATGTTCTTCTTTAACAAATGGTATAAATTTAATGAATGCATATTTAGGAAAAAAAGTTAATTTATCACATTGTAAGCTTATCATTTTTTCAGAAGAATTGGCAAAAGATGGAATATCTGATGAAGTATATTCGTTAATAAATGAAGTACAAGTGAGACCTTCAGCAAATATTGTTGTTAGTAAATGTAATACTAAGTATTATATAGAAAATTCTATTCCTAGTTTAGAAAGCCTAATTCCTAGATATTATCAGATATTTCCAAATACTAGCGAATATACTGGTTATACCTGCAATGCTACTATTGGTGATTTCTTTAATGCATTGGTTTGCAACTCTTGTTCCCCTTATGCAATATTAGGTGGGATTAATGAGTCCAATAGTGATTCATCTCAATCTCAAGTATCAGATGATTCTTCTATAAAATCAAATGAAAGCCCAATAACGGGTAATAGAGAATCACAGAACATAGGTCTTGCAGTATTTAAAGATGATAAATTAGCTGGAGAATTAAATGCAATTGAGACAATTTGCTTTTTGAATATGAGGAAAGAAGTTGAAACTTTTTTAGTTTCAATTCCAAATCCAGAAGAAGCAAATTCAAAAATTGATATTTATCTAACACCAAATACTACTCATAAAATTGATGTAAGTTTTGTAAATGGTGCACCATATATAAAATTAAAATTAAAATTTTCTGGCAAAATATATTCTATGTCACGAGATTCTCAATATCTAAATTCAGATATTTTAGATACTATATCAAATTATTGTAACAATTATTTAGAAAGTGAATTTTCTAGTTATTTGTATAAAACATCTACTATTTTTGAAAGTGATATAAATGGTCTTGGTTTATATGCTCTTTCTAAGTTTAATACTTCTACAGAATTTAATGACTATGATTGGATAAATAATTATAAAAATTCTACTTTTAGTATTGATATTGAAACTGTAATAGCTTCTGGTTTCCTTCTAACTCAAACTTAAAAAGAGGTGTGTTTATGAATTTAATTTATCATATTGTTTTTATTGTTATTACTATTTTTATTTTATTTAGAGTTATTTTCTATGGTATATATGAAATTAATACGCAGAATAATAAATTTGGTGGAGTTTCTGTTATTGTTTTTTCTATCTTAGTTGTAATATTTGCCAATATAATGGTGTTTTTAAGATAATTGTGACAAAGGGGGCGTCCCTTTTTGACATAGTGGGTCGAAAATCGAAAAGGTCTCTCAACTTGAGAAACCTTTTCGACTTAACTATTCTTTTTCATTGTCTCCCCGCAAATGCACAACACTAACTATTATAATTGCAACTCCCGCAATTGCTAAAATTATGGAAGCTATCCAGTTATTTGTTGTAACTGTTTCGTGATTTTGAAAACAGTAAATCGTACTGGGAATTCCTATTACGGCAAAAATAATTCCGAAAAACCGAATAGCCAAAATTTCCAAAATGTCATCTTTTTTTCTCATATTTATACCTCCTTTTGCTCTTTTATTTTGTTTTTAATATGAGATTATTACTTGTATATATTTATATTATACTACTTTTTCAATGAAAAATCAATTTGTCTTAACATCTTATTAGCAGAAATCACTTTAATTTTAACTTTATCTCCAATTTTATAGGTCGTATTAGTTCTTTCACCAATCAACCTCTTTCTTTCTTCATCATAAATAAAATATTCATCACCCAAATTTTCAAATCTTATTAAGCCTTCTACAGTATTTTCTAGCTCAACAAAAATTCCAAATTGAGTAACAGAAGAAACAATACCTTCATACTCTTCTCCAATTTTATTTTGCATATATTCAGCCTTTTTCAAATCTTCACTATCTCTTTCAACCTTTGTTGCAACTTTTTCCCTTTCAGATGATGAGCTTGCCCTTTGCTCCGCCTTTTCTCTAAAATCGGCTATCCATTCTTCATCTACTACATAATTATCTTCTAAATATTTTGAAATAACTCTATGAATAAACAAATCTGGATATCTTCTAATTGGTGATGTAAAATGGCAATAATATTTACTTGCAATTCCAAAATGTCCTTTGTTTTGAGCTTCGTATCTAGCTAATTTTAAAGTTCTTAATATTAAGGTTGATATTACTCTTTCTTCTTCTTTTCCTTTAATTTCTTCTAATATTTTTGATACTTCAGTTGGATAAATTTTTTCATTTGCTATTTTTATTTTTAATCCAAAATCAAATAAAAATTTATTTAAATCTTTTACTTTATCTAAATCTGGGTCTTCATGAACACGATAGATAAAAGGTGCTTCTAACCAATAGAATTTTTCTGCAATTGCCTCATTTGCACTTAGCATAAATTGTTCTATAATTTCATTGCTAAAACTAGTTTCGTATTTTCCTACACCAATTGCTCTTCCTTCTTTATCTAATTCGATTTTGCTTTCTGGTATATCTAAGTTCAAATATCCTTGTTCTAATCTTCTATTTTTTAAAATATTTGCAAGCTCTGCCATCAATTCAAAATCTTTTATATACTTCTCATATTTTTTTAATACATTACCATCTGATTTATCTAAAATTTTTTGTACATCATGATAATTCATTCTTTCTGATACATTTATAATTCCTTTATATACTTCTGTTCCAATCGTTTTTCCTTGTGGGGTAATTTCCATAGAACAAGATAATGTAAACCTATCTTCACCTTGATTTAAACTACATATTCCATTTGAAAGTTCTCTAGGAAGCATTGGAATTACTCTACTTAGCATATATATACTTGTTCCTCTTATTTGTGCTTCTTTATCTAGCAAACTGCCTTCTCTTACATAATAGCTAACATCTGCTATATGAACATCTAATCTATAATTACCATTGTCTAATTTAATAACTCTTACTGCATCATCTAGGTCTTTTGCGTCTTCTCCATCAATTGTAAAAATTGTATGTTGCCTACAATCTATTCTATTTTTTATATCTTGGGTGTCAATTTTATTTCCATATCTTTTTGCTTCTTCTACAACAGGCTCTGGAAAAGTTGATGGTAAATTATATTCTTTTATTAGTGATAGCATATCTACTCCAGCTTGGTTTGGACTACCTAATACTTCTATAATTTTTCCTTCTGCATTTTTTCCCTTTTCAGGATATTTTGTTATTTGCACTAATACCTTATGCCCATCTCTTGCCTTTCCAAAATTTGATTTTGATATGAAAATATCAGTTCCTAATGCTTTATCATCTGGAACAACAAACCCAAAGTTTTGCCTATTTTGAAAAGTTCCAACTATTGTATTTTTTTCGTGTTTTATTATTTTTTTGATTTTTCCTTCTGCATTTTTAAATTTGTTTTCTTCTTCTATAATTTCTACTATTACTCTATCTCCATTTAATGCTCTTAGTGAATTTTCTTTTGATATATATATTTCTCCTTCTCTGCCTTCTACTTTAACAAAACCGAAGCCTTTTTGGTTTTTACGGTATATTCCTTCTATATATTTTTCTTCGATTATTCTGTATCTATTTTTTTTATTTTTTGCTATTTTATAGTTTTCTTCTAATTTTTTTATTGTTTCTGTAAATTTGCTATATTCTTTTTTTGGTACTCCTAATATGATTGCTATTTCTTTTGCTTTCATTGGAGTGTAATTTTCGTCTTTCATAAATTCTAATATGATGTCTTCTTTGTTTAACATATTTTCGTCCTTTCGTTTTTCTTATTATATCACTTAAAGTTGTATTTAACAATATTATTCTTGAACATAAAAAAAAGTAAATCTTACAATTTACTTTCTTAAAAACTATGCTAAATATAATATTCCTAAAACTACTGTTAATATACCAAAGATAATAGACAATGTCACCATTAATCTTTTTTGTCTACCTTCTTTTGTTTTTCCTTTATTCTTCTCATAAAAATTATTTGTTGAAGACCCTGTTATTGTTGAAGATATTCCAGAATCATCTTTAGCTGTTGTTAAAGCTATTACTATAACAGCTAAAGCTATTATAAAATATATAATTGTTAATATTGTTCTTATTATTTCCATTACTATTCCTCCCTAATTCACTTGCCTATTTTACCATATATATTTATAAATTGCAATAGGCTTGTTTTCACTTTTTATCTAAATATAAAAATAATGAGTAAAATAATTACTTTTATTATTATGTTTTGAAAAATTTGATAATTAGTTACTTTTATACCTACATTATTTACTTCATCGTATTTTTCAATAATTTTATTTATTTCTTCTTCTGATGAAATATTTTTTTCTTGCATATATTCCTTTGCAAGAAATCTAGCCTTTATCATTGCATCATTTTCAAGATAAATTCTAACTGCATAATGCACTAACCCTAATACTAAAAATATTGATAAAAATGTCATTTTGTGTGGTAATACTTTAAATATGGCACATATGCTTATAACTAAAAAGTATATTAAATATATATTAGAAAAAATGAAATTGAACCATAACATTTTTCTACTTTGTATTGAGTGTAAACATTCATGTGCTATTGTTTGTATCCTTGTGTAATTATTTTTTAGATTTGCAATAAATATTTTATTACTCGTTACTAAATATAATGTGCTATTTGAGTTTTTATCTTCTTCTATTTTCACACTTTCATTTTTCAGTTTTTTTAGATATTCTTTGCAAATATCGGCGTTTTCTGGATACTTTTCCACTATTTCATTTAATTCTTTATTTTCTGCTAGCTGTTTTAATTTCTTTAGATTAATATCAAAAATATATCTCGTTATAAAACATATTATTATTAAAAAAACTTCTAAAACTATATATTCAACCATAGTACACCTACTTAAAAACTATTTTATCTTATGTTATTATTGCAATACATCCTTTACTGCATCTCCAATTATTTTATTTACATCTGCTAGAACAATATTAAATTTTGTTTCTGTTTCAAAAAATCTTTTTGCTTCATCATTTTCTATTAATTCAATATATAATTGTTGCATTCTCTTTGTTTTTTCTTCATCACTTTTACCTGTTTGCATAGCTATTATTTGTGCTTCATATCTTGCTTGTTCAAATTCTTCGATTTTATTTTTTAATTCAGGTTTTAAACTTAATGTTTCTTTTGCCATTTTGTAATTAACATATTCTTCTGATTGTTTTATTTCTTGTGCTAAGCGATTTGCTGTATCATATACATCCATTAGATTTCCTCCTTTTTTATAAAAATGTCCCACAAGTAAACGTCCCTTTTGGGACATCTGTCCCTATTGGGACATTCCTTCTATTTGCACATTTGCATTTGTTGGGCAAATACTAATCCATGTATTTCCATCATTTACATTTATTTCATTTCCTTGTAAGTCTTGATATTTTGTTTGTAAATTCCTTGCTTCTTTTATGCATTTTATTTTTATTGCTTTTCCATTTGTAATATAATATCCATTAAATGTTCCTGTATTATTTAGTCCTTGTCTTCCTTTGTTTTCTGAGTCGTTTAATGTATAGTTATTACAGAATGTTATAATTATGTTTTTCGTTGTAACTGCGTCTCCTGTATCCCAGTCTGTTTGTGCTTTATTTCTTGCATATCTTTTATATACTTTATTTTCTTCATCATATTCGTATCTAACTTTTTGTAGTGTTGAAAATGGTATTGTTACTTTTTTTGCTTCTTGCCCTTCTTCTAAGTTTACTTCATCTACAACATAATTTAATACACTTTCTTTTGTTGATGTTGTTTTATATCCTTTTGCTTTTGCTACATTTAATAATTCTTCTGTACTTGATACTGCATTGTGTGGAGAACTTTTGTCTCTTACTCTCCAAAATGTTTTTTCGCTTTCTGTTATTCCATTAATGTTATTTATTCTGAAACTACTTATATCTTTTTGTGCTTGTGGACTCCATCCAAAGTGCGTATATATTGCGTCATTTTCCATTGCATAGTCTAGAAAATAATGTCTTGAACTTCTAATTGGTCCTATTTTATCTAGGTTTGCTCCTTTAAATAGTGCCATTAGTCTAGTTTCTCCACCTTCTACTATTATTTCATATACTAAATATGTCTGGTTTAGACCTGCTTGTGGCCATGCATCACTATGGTTGTCTATCATTACAGCAATTGGTCTTTCATCACCTTTAAATATTTGTACTTGTTTTTCTTTTACTTCTGCTGTTAATATTTCTTCATTTTGATTTTCTGATACTTCTTCTGTCTCTCCTTTTTTGTCTTTTATAATTTTGTATGCCATAACTCCTCCGGCTACTAATATAAGAATAATTAATAATACTATTAATGTTTTGGTTCCTTTACCTTTCATTTTAACCTCATCCCTTATTTCTAATAATTTTCAAATCATCTAAAATTTTTTCTTCTTTGGGTCTCATTTCTTTTTTGTCTTTTTCTTCTATATGGTCATATCCCATTAAGTGATAAAAACCATGTACTATCATGTAACTTAGTTCTCTTTCAAAACTATGTCCATATTCTTCAGCTTGTTCTTTTACTCTTTCTATTGAGATTATTATATCTCCTAATACATCTTCATGTTCAAAGTTTCTATTTTTTATTTTTTCTTCTAATTCTTGCCTTTCAAACATTGGGAAGGATAATACGTCTGTTGACATATCTATCCTTCTATACTTTGAATTTATTTTTCTTATTTCTTCTGGTGTAGTTAATGTAATAGTTATTATAAGATTTGAACTATTTAATCCTTCTTCTTTATAACATTTTTCTATTACTTTTTTTATTGTTTCTTCATATTTTTCGTTTTCTTCTATTCCTACATAAGTAATTTCATACATTATGCTACCACCTTATTTTCTTTTTTGATAATTCCTTTATAGTTTCCTGCTGATTTATAATCATCTTTTAGTTCGCGTATTACACCATAGTCTAATAATTTTCTTCTATAATATGTAATAATTTTAGAGTAGTCTATCTTTGAGTTTTGTATTTTTCTAATATCATTTTTGATAAATAAAATTTCTTTTTGTTTTATATATTCTTTGAAGTTTGTTTCTTTTAATTTTGATATTTCTTTATACTTGTCCCAAAATTTTTTATAGTAGTCTCTTTCACTCATACTTTCCCAGTATACTTTTGTTGATAATAGTCTAACATTATAGTCTTCTATTAAATTAATTAACATGTTGTATGTATTTTCTCTTTTTACTGCCATTTTTGTATCTTGTATTAAAATTCTTGCGTCTTTTAATAGTTTTTCGTAACATTGTTCTGCTATTATCAATGGTATACTGTGTGTAAATAGTTTTCTGCTTATTCCTAATAATATCATATTTTTTTCTATGTTATCTTTTGTGTCTAGCTTTCCTACTGTAAAAGCTTCAAATCTATTATAATCTTCTAAAATGTCTTTAAATTCTTCCTCTGTTCCTATTTTGATTTTTAATGATAGTATATTTTGTATATATTCTTCTAATGTATAGAAGATTTTAACATATACCCATTCTTTTGTTGAGTCATATATATTTGTTGTGTCTGCTAATTTAATTGAGTAATTTTTTAGAATTGATTTGTATAATGAGTCCATTTTGTTAACATAAAATTTATTGTATCTTTCTTGTAATTTTTCTTTTGCTGATACTTCAACACTTTCTTTATCTAGTTCTATTAAGTATTTTTGTTTTCTATATTTGTAGTCCATATATTCTCTTTCTTTTAGGCTTGTTACTTCATAGTATCTTGCTAGTGCATCTCTTTCAAATTCAGATGCAGTGTTATTTTTTACTTTCTTATATATAGAGTCCATAACATATTTATCTAACGCTTCTAAATAAACAGTATAAGCTTCATCATATTTTTTTTCTAATTCTTCTGTATCATAATTTTCAGTATCTTTTTGATAATTCTCATACGCTTTTAATAGGCTATTTCTTTTTATTGTAATTAACATTCCATTTATTCCTATTTTTGTAGGAATTAACATTTTTGTTATTGTTTTTGTTATTTTGTTAAAAAAACTTGTATTGGCTCCTGTTATTCTTAGACTTTTTTCTTCCATTTGAATCATCCTTTCAAAATACTATTTTCTCATTTGTCCCTATATTTTCAAGTACTTCGTATATTAAATTTATTTCTATTCCATCCTCTTTTTCATAAGTGTTTATGATTTTATTTACTATTTTTTCTTTATCTTGTATTTGGCTTTCTAGTTTTTCTTCTAGTTCTTTTATCCCTATGTCTTTTGCTTCTTTTTGAGTGTATTTTTTGTTTTCTTCTACTATTTCTTTATTAGTTGTTTTTACTAGGGAAATAGGTAAATAGAAATCTGAAAATATTTTAAATTTATTTTCTGTGTCTATTGTATCATAAATTTTAAATTTTGAAAGTCTTTTTGAAAAATTTATTTCAAAATTATTAATTTTTATTCTATATTTATTTTCTATATTTCCTGTTTCTGTTCGTTCCGTAGTGTTATAAGGTATTAATTTATTTTCTGAGTACCATACTTTTGCTTCAATTTCTCCTCTTGCATGTACATATCTAATTCCTGTATATTTTCCTTCCATCCAACCATTTATTAGAGGTGTTCCTACATTTACTGTATCTCCTACTTTTGCAGCTATTGTTCCATTTTGTGCATTTATTTTTGTTATAATTCCTTGTTTATCTGAAACTATACTACAATAATCTTCTTCATTTATAATTTCTGGTTTTGATGTGGATTTTACTATTCTTACTATTGCATTTGTTCCTTTTAGTTCAATACCTATCCATGCAATATCATCCCTTTGTAATCTTATTTTGTTTATAACTTCTTTAGTATTTATTTTTGATTTCATTTTTCCTACAGCTAATCCACATTCTTGAATATCTTGTCTTATATTTTCTATTGTTTCTTGATTTTCTTCTATAATATCTATATTCCATACAAAGTTTGATGAGATTCCTAGTAATATTACAATAAAAATTAAAAAGAAAAAGAATATCTTTCTTTTTTTGTACTTATTAAAAATAAAAGGTATCCCTCGTCTTTTTATTATTTTTAGTTTGCATTGAGTTTGTTTAGCTATTTTTGCAACTTTTTTTAAATCTCTAATTCCAATATTTAATTCTAATTTTACGTTTTTATCTCTTTTTAAATTCCATATTGTTAATTTATTTTTTCTACATATATTAATAAATCTTTCTATATAATACCCTTCTATTGATATTCTTATATACCCAAATATGTAGTTTAATAGAATTTTAATTATCATCTTTTTCCCTTTCAATAACTTAATCAAATTTTCTTTCTATGTCTATGCTTTCTATTTTCCCTGTCACTCTTATATCATCATTTGTCATATTCTCTAATTTAAGTTCATATCCATTTATATTTATTATGCCTAAAGAAGTATTTATTCTAATATAATAGTCTTCATATTCTAATATTCCTTTAAAATTTTCTATTATTGTTTCGTTAAATCCTGTAATGGTCAATTTAGGAGTGTCTGTATATACTTCTTGTGGCATTTCTAAAAGTCTATCAATTTTTGATAATGCATTTTTATTTTTTTTCATTACTTCTCCTTAAAATCTGACAAGAGGGGTGTCCCTTTTTGTCACATATATTTAATTTTTAAATTCATCTAATGATTTGAATTCATATCCCATTTCTTTTATTTCTTTAATAATACTTCCTAAAATATTTGTATTTGTTTTTGAGTTGCCATGTAATAGCATAATTTCTCCATTATGTACGTTATTTAATATTTTTTGTTTAGACTCTGTTTCGTCTGGCTGTTTATCTTCGTTCCAGTCTTGATATGCAAATGACCACATTACTGTTTTATATCCTAATGAGCTTGTTATGTTTAATGTTTTTTCACTATATTCTCCCATTGGTGGTCTTATATATTTCATTTCATATTGAAATTTTTGGTATATTGATTTGTGTAAATCCATGATTTCACTATTTATTTTATCTTCTGTTAGACTTGGCATACTTTTGTGATTAACTGTATGTATTTAAGCAATAACTATGTACCAATTTTTTTATTATTAAATTTGACATTACCTTTTTATATTTTTTATTCTCCTTTTAAATTGATGAAAAAGTTAATTCAACTTTTATATTTTTATTTTTATCAAATACGATTTTCTTTACTAACCTTTTCAATATTTCATTGTCTGGGTTTTCCATTTTTAAAAACTTTTTTGCTGTGTTTTCTATCTTTTTGTACTCACTCTTTTTTCTTTCTATTTCTTTATTCTTGTTTTGTTCTATCTCTAATTTAATATTATCAAGTTCTTTTTTTATATTTTCTTTCTTCTCTATCATTTTTTGATACAATTCTTTAAACTCATCTACCGATATTTCCTTTTTTATTTTTTTATCATATAATTTTGAAATATCATTCGTGATTTTTTCAAGCTCTTTATTTTTATAATTAAATTCAACTTGTATACTAACTTCAATATTCTTTGCTTTTTTCTGTGCCTTATTATATATATCTTTTAACTCTTTTGAAGTATATTCAACTTTTTGTATTTCTTCTGTTACTGTTTCTTTTACTGCATTCATTAATATTTTTTCGTATATTACTACATTATTGCATAAACTTCTATAATCTGCTCTTTTGCCACATACTGCAAAATTTCCTTCCCAACATACTTTACCTGCTTTTGTTTTTCTTTTGTTATGTCTAAATCTGGCAATATGTCCACATTCTCCACAATATACAAGGTCTTTTAATGGATATTCATATTTTTTTCTGTTATCTGTATTATATGAATTTAATTTTTCTTGTACTTTTTCCCATACTTCCTTACTAATTATAGGCTCGTGCATATTTTCTACTATTATATATTCTGACTTTTCTTTCCTTCTACCTTTTTTTATTTTAGTACTTATTTGTTCTGTTTTTCCACTAACTACATTTCCTATATATGTTTGGTTTTTTAACATACTTCCTATTTGTGTTCTTAACCATAAGTACCTACCATCTGGATTTTTACTATTCAAATTTCTTGTATTTGGCATTTTCATATAAATTCCCGGAGGTGTTATATTTCTTCTATTCAATTCGTCTGCAATTTTTACCGTTGACATTCCTTTGTTTGCATACATATCAAATATTTCTTTAACTATTTCAGAGGCATATTCATCTATAACTAAATGATTTTTTATTTCTGTATCTTTTTTATATCCATAAGGTGCTTTTCCTGCTTGATATTCTCCTGCTTTCATCTTTTTTTTCTTTACACTTTTTATTTTAGTAGAAATATCTTGTATGTAATAATCATTAAAACTTAATTTAAAAGATAAAAATTGTAAACCTTTTGAATCTATTGTGTCTATTCCATCTCCGAATTGCTATATATCTAATATTCATTTTGGGCAAATATCTTTCTAAATAATAACCTGTATCTATATGGTCTCTGCCAAATCTTGATAAGTCCTTTGTTATAACACAATTTATTTTTCCCTCTTCTATATCTTTCATCATTTGTTTGAATCTTGGTCTATCGAAGTTTCCTCCAGTATAACCATCATCAACATATTCATCAAAAACTTGTAATTCTTTATTTTCTTCTATAAAATTATCAATTATATCTCTTTGATTTTCTACACTCACGCTTTCTTTTTTATCCCTGTCTTCATCTGATAGCCTTATATATTTTGCAACTCTATATTTTCTTTCTATCATTTTATATTGCCACCTTATATTCTTCTTGCTTATTTGTTTTTCCAAAAGTAAATTCTACTATAACATTTTTATCACTATCAAATTTAATTTTCTTTATGAGTTTAGAATATTGTTCTATACTTGGCTTTTCTAAATTTAATATACTTTTTGCAATTTTTATCATTTCTATATATTTTTTTCCTATATCTTCTTTTTCTAGCTCTAGCATCTCTGTTTCTATTTGATGAATTTGAAATAGTAAATTATTTTTATCTTTTTGCATTTTTTGATAAATAATGGAAAAGTCATCTGCTGTTATTAGTTTTTGTATTTTGTCTTGATAAACTTCTTGCATTGCTTGTTCATTTTCTTTTAATTTTTGTTGTATTTCGCTTTCTTTCGCTTTTAAAATATTCGTTTTAGTTTTTACTTTTTCTTCTGCTCTTTTATAAATTTTCATTATTTCATCTTCTGTATAACGTATTTGTTCAATTTCTTCTTTTATTGCTTTTTTAACTTTTTCTATAATTATAGTTTCTTCTATTGGTTTACAAGTACAACCGTTTTTACGAGTATTTTTATTTGAACATATAAAAGTTCTTTGCTCCCATATATTGCCATTTTTTCTCTTTCTTTTTCTTACTCTATATGTTGCTTTACCATCACACTCTGCACAATATAAATATTCTTTCAATGGGTGTGTATAATGCATTGTTTTAGTTATACCTCTTTTGTTTAATTTATCTTGGGCTTTCTTCCAAATTAATTCATCAATTATTGGTTCATGCATATTTTTTACAATGACATATTCCTCTCTTTTTGTACTTCTTACTTTTTCAACTTTATGACTTATTTTTTGGAACTTTCTTCCTACAACATTGCCTATATATACTTCATTTTTTAACATCATTGCTATTTGGTCGCTCCTCCATATATACCCTTTAGGATTCCTGCTTTCTCTTTTCATACATACTGGTATTTTCATATATAAACAAGGTGCTTCAATATTTCTTTCATTTAATTTGTCTGCAATTTTAATCGCAGACATTCCTTTATTGACATACATATCAAATATTTCTTTAACTATTTCAGAGGCATATTCATCTACAACTAAATGATTTTTTATTTCTGGATCTTTTTTATATCCATAAGGTGCTATACCTCCTTGAAATTCTCCTTTTTCTATCTTTCTATTTTTAACACTTTTAATCTTATTTGATATATCTTGTGCATAATAATCATTAAAACTTAATTTGAAAGTTAGAAATTGTAAACCATCTGATTTTATTGTGTCAACATTATCTCCTATTGCTATATATCTAATGTTATTTGTTGGTAAATATCTCTCCAGATAATACCCTGTATCAATATGATCTCTGCCAAATCTTGATAAATCTTTTGTAATAATACAATCTATTTTTCCATCTTCTATATCTTTAAGCATTTTCTTGAATCCTGGTCTATTGAAATTAGTTCCAGTATAGCCATCATCAACATATTCCTCTATATCTTCTAATTCTTTATGTTCTTTTATATAACTGTCTAATATATCTCTTTGATTTTCTATACTTTCACTTTCTCTATCATCTCCATCATCTCTCGACAGACGCATATATTTAGCGACTTTGTAATTATTTATTCTTAACATTTTACCTCCTCCCTAGAATAAATAACTATATTTGCTTGTACAATTACATTTTACTTATTATCTAATTATAGTAAAATGTGTAAATTTCTTATTTTTTTATATTTTCTAAATTTTTAATTTCTTTAATAAAAGTTTTTTCCAGCATATCTGTTAATATTTCCTTTAAATTTTCATTACCATATACTTTTTTTATATTCCCTTTCTTTTCTTTTAATTCCTCCATTATTTCCTCCTAACTTTTTATATTAAAAGGTATTTTTGTAAATTAGAATTTATGAATAATTTTTACATTTTGTCTTAATTCATATTTCTAATAATTTTGGAAAAACTAACTCTAATATCTTTTCTAGCTCTTTCATAGTATACTTTTTATTTTTTATTTAAGTTTATAATTATTAATTGTTTATATGAACAAAGAAATTTTTCTATACATAAAAAAGAAACCTAACATTTAACTGTTAGATTTCTTTAAAAAGTTATTAAAATAACTATTTTAATCGAGGATACCCCTTATCTGTCAAACTATTCAAATTCCAAAATTCCTCATCAAATCCTAAACTCTTATAAAAGTCTGCATTTAATCTTGATTTAGAAATTGAATTTAATTTTCCATCTGTATTATTAGAAACACGACTAAATCCGACCTCTTCATCAACTTCATAGCAATTAGTCAAACATGCAACAACTTGACTCTCTGCTGCACCAGTAAACTTATAAGGTGCAAATTTAGTTCCTGAATTATCTGTATAACCTGTCATATTTCCAAAAGCGATACAATTATTAACCTTTGGTGAATTATAAATATTTCCAATAAAAGATGCATTAAATACACTATTAGCAATATTGCTCCATGAATTACTTGATTTTATAATATCTACATCAGTAATTACATTTTCAATCGTTCCACCTTGTTGCATTGCTCCAACAAGTCCTCCATTTTCTGTTCCAGTAACATTAAGAGTTCCTTGAACATAAACATTTTTAATCAATCCACCATATTTTCTACCAGCAAAATTTGATACATAAACTCCTGTTCCAGTAACATTTGAATTTTTTACAGATATATTTTCAAATACAGAATTTGCATTTTCTCTACCATCCATACCTGTAATAACTGCCACATTATTTCTTCCTGACAATGTTATATTATCAAACTTCATATTTTTAAATGTAGCTGTAAACGATTCTTGAGTAAATGCTGTAACAAAGTCCCCATTTCCTCTACCTGCACTTGTATTTGTAAAATTACTTATATTCAAATTTTCAACTGTTCCTCTAAAGTTTGCAAATAAACTTAAATTGTTTAGATTTGAAATTGTATGTCCATTTCCTTGTATCTTTCCTGTAAATGTTTCAGTAATAACTGCATTAGAAGTAGAAGTATATCCTGCAAAATCAATATCACTTGTTATATTAAATATTCCGCTTGAATCTTCTTGTATTTTTAGAAAATCTTCTTTACTTGATATTTGAGTTACTGTATGTTCTACATTACAATTTGTATAAGTAGATACACTAACTGCACCACCTATTACACTTAAATCATTTCTTCCAGCAAAATTTATTTTTACATTCTTTACATCAATATCTTCTAAAATACTATATTGTGTTTGTTTTGCCAAAACACCTATATTAGTTATATCTTTTGGAATATTAGTTCCTTCAAATTTTAGATTTTTAACATAACCAAATCTTATTTTTTGGAATATTGAGTTTGTATTTCCAATTATTTTATGTCCATTTCCATCTAATTTACCCATAAAAGTACTTGTAACAACATTTGTTATACCAGTAAAATCTATATCATTATCTAAAATATAGTAACCATAAGGATTTGCATTTATTTTTTCTATTAACTCTTGTGCTGTTGTAATATGTGTCATTTGTAAATCTGTACCAAGTGGATCAGTAACAAAATCATTTGTTGCTCTTTTTAAATAATGATAATATATTTTTCTAAGGTTTGTAGCTGCTGTAATATTCCTGTTATTACCCCTTGCATCTGCTTGTAATGCTTCAGTAAATTTTTCAATCATAAAGTCTGCATTTATATATTTATTATCCAATTTGCTTTCAATTTCTGCATATCTACTTAATTTATATTCTTTCCAATTCATTTCTTTGCCAGTTACCGATTTTGTTATTTTTTGTATTGCATCTAAATCAGTTTTACTTTGGCGGCTTCCATACATAACATATCCATCTACTCCACCATATCCTAGCATTTCAAAAAGATTACGTTTTACAGATAAAGCATCTGCCTGTCCATTATCATTATGTCCAATATACCAACGAGTTACCCATACAGATTCATAACCATAATCATTTGCCCCAATACCAGTAATAGGTACTAAACCTCTTACACTAACTCCCCAAGCATTATTAGGTCTTAAAATAATTCTATTATCCCACAATGATTCAAGTGTTGTTAGATTCATATCTTCTGCTTGTTGTGCAGTTATTGTTCCCCATGAACTCCAAGCCCCTGATTGAGACATTCTTGTTGCTATCTTTGATTGTTCTTCTGGTGTCAATTGTATAAAGGCTTTAGCTGAAACATAGTCTAATAAATCTAGTGCATTTTGCTGTCCTTTATAATAGTTCTCCAATTTTTCTCTTGTATTGATTCTCTCAGGTGTTAAATTCTGAGTTACAAGAGCTTCTTTATTTAATGTAAATGCAAGATTAAAATAATATGGTCCTACATCATATCCCTCAATTGCATTATTACTCCATACTTGACGCTGTTCTACATTTCCTTCTGTATATGCTTCTAATTGTAATCTTGTACCACGTTGGAATAGCATTATTTTATCAGCTAAAGCATGTTGATATTCATGTGTCCAAGTATCATAATTAGTTAATCCAGGTGTTGCTATAAACCACAAGAATCCTGCAGTATTTCCAACACCAGCAGCAGATCCATATTGCCATGCTCCTACTGCTTCATTAAAGTTTTTGTGGAATGGTTCTGTTGTTCCCACTTTACATGTTGTATAAACAGCATATGTTCCTAATGGAATATTAGTACCTGGTATATAACTAGTTTTATAACCTGTAATTACTTTACAGCAATCATAAACCATAATACAATAATTATTCCATCTTTCTGAATCAAATGTTCCTGCTAATGTAGTAAATTGTCTTTTTACAAGTGCACAATGTTGTTTTACAATATTTTCAATTGCTTTTCTACCAGCTTCAGTTTGAGGGTCTTTATTATAAACTCTTAAAGCCCCAACTTGTAGTTGTGCTGGTCCAGATATAATATATCCTGCATCTTTAGGCAATGTAGTTAATGGAAGTATAAAGTTTGAGTATTTTTTCATTTGGCACCAAGCACGATATTGTAAATCTGGTCTATCATCTACTGTTATTTCTGCTAAAATTCCTTTAGTTGGGAAAAATTCTGTAAACCAATCATTTACATCCTCATATCCACCAATTTTATTTATAATAAAATCTAAGAAATATCCAAGATTTGAGCTTCCAGTATATTTACTAATATTATTATTATAAAAACCTGCTGTATTGTTTGTTGCTATATTTCCTGAAAGTACCTCATTTACTAGATTATCAATTGTCATAGCTTTTGAGAACATTTCACCTTCAAATAGCATAATATCTGAAACCTTAGTTCCTCCAATTTCAAAGTTATACCATCTATAATAATAGTTGTATCCATATAATATTCTATTTATTTTACCACTATTTATCAATTCTTGTTTTATTTTATTTTTTAATATATTATTATCTAGTACTAATAAACTGTTTTCATCATTTTGCAATAATTGCATTGCTATATTTTGAGCCTGTGCTTTCATTGTTTCATTATAATGGTCTTTATATAGTCTACTATCTGCTGCAGTTGTAAGCGGATCTAAAGTTGCTGTATAGTCTACTCCATTTATATATTCTACTATAGTATTTATAATATTTGCATCTGGTTTTATTGTGTAATTATTATAAGCATACATTAAGTCTAGTCCATCTATATCATGAATTACAATATTTTGTTTAAGCTCCTTAAAGTTTACATTATATTCATTTACAGTATTATCTTTAAATAATATTTTTATTTTTTTAATCTTTTGATAATCTTCAGATGTTAAATAAGTTACTAGTTTTCCTTCATTATCATAAGGTAATATGTATTTTATAATTTTTGTATTTAGTATATCATCTTCTGCTATTTTTGATCCATCTACTACTAAATATTTTGAATCATAAAATGGCATTAATTTTTGTATATTATGATATGCTTTTTCTTTTGTTTTTGAAAATCCAGGGTTGTCTTTTATTCTATTATATTCTGGAATATATAGTTGATTATCTTCTTGTTTTAATGTTTCTTCTTCTTTGCTTGGGTCATCATTTTTTAATTTAGGAATATTATCATAAGAAACATTTGATAAATCCCATATATCTTCATTAAAGTTTGCAGTATTTTTAAAGAATTCTTGTGTTAAACCAGATTTTGAAACTATTTTTACTCTATCTCCTGAAGCATTTGATATTAGTTCTGATTCTTCTAATTCATAGTTATTTGTAGATGTTGAATGAATAGTTGAACCATGTACCTTGTTAATTCCTGTTCCTGTGTTTAAGCTTACATTATTTTTTAAAACCACATTAGATTTTATTGCAAGTCCTATTATTCCTCCATTATTACTTGCTCTTGTATTATTTAAAAATTCAACTTTTGATATACAGTTCTCTATTGTTGAAGTTGCAGCACTTTCTCCAGTTCCTACAATTCCACTAATTCCATCTTTAGAAGTTATAGAATTTATTGTTCCTTGTATATAACAGTTCCTTATTGTACTTCCTGTAATATTTCCTACAATTCCACCAACTCTTATATGATTTAGAGTTATTTTAAAATTCGTAACACTACATTCCTCTATTGTACATCCTGAATTTAGTTCACCTACTAAACTTCCAGATTTATTTATACTTGTTGTAAATGTTAAGTTTTTTATATGTGTATTTTTAATTGTTGTATTTGTTGCAACATTTGCTATAGCACCTTGATTTCCTGTTTTTGTTAAAGTTACATCTTCTAATATAAGATTTTGTATATTCGCACTTTCAAGAGTATTAAATAATGGTTTTGATAATCCTGTTATTTTATGACCATTTCCATTTAAAGTTCCCCTAAATTCTGTTGCAATAATCGTATTTGTATTGTCTTGTATAGATGAAAAATCATAATCTTGTGATAGTTCAAATGTTCCATCTGGATTTTCTTCCATTTCTTGTAATAATGATTTAATACTTTTATTTCCAGCTACTCCATCTTTCATATCTCCATAAGTTACTGTTAGTTTATTTTGTTTTTTTCCATTTTCATATTGAACTAAATTATCATAATCTAAAACAAATTTTAATTTATCATCTTCTATTTTATATTCTTCAATTTCTGAATAAAATGTTGGCATTTCTTTCATTTGAACTTTTACTATGTAGTTATTTAAATCATTTAAGTCTTGTTCTCTTATACTCGAAACTTCTTCTGTACTTTCTCCAACACCTCTATATAATGTAACTCCTGTAATATCTTTCATTTCAAATAAACGTTCTGTACTTATATTTATTTCTTCTACTAATAGCTCTTGATTTTGATATTCATTTTCACCTGTTGTAATTGCATTTGTATCTAAGTCATAGTCTGCTATTACTTTTATTATATATTCTTCACTTGTTCCTTTATTAAAGCTGATTCCATTTGAAGCATCTGTTAAAGTTTCTCTTTTTATTTCAGTTCCATTTTCATCTGTTATTATTATATTTCCTCCTGTTATTGTTTCATCATCATCATTTAATTGGAAACTTACTTCAATTACATTATTTTCTTGCTCTGCATAAGCAAATTTTGTAACAGTTGGCTTATCTTTTAATGTTCCTACTTTTGTTTTGTTATTCTCAGTTATATCTAATCCTTTAGTATTATTTAATATTACTTTTTCAATTGTTATATCTCTTGGTCCAAATTTATTTTCTCCTTGTATTTTAGCTCTATATTCTTCACCTTGTTTTTGTAATTCATATTCTACACCATTTATAACTGCTTTTACTGGATAAAATTCTGTTTTATTTGAGCTGTTAAATCCAACAATTACTTGTTCTCCTTTTGCAAAGTATTTTGTTTCTTTTTGTTCATTATAAGTTTTTATATTACTTATTTCTAGCTCATAATCTGCAATCAGTTGGATTGGCCTTCTTCTAAATATTTCATCTTTTACATAGTTTTTATTTGTTTCTTCTTCAATTGTGTTAGTATCTCTGTCATAAGTCATTTTTGCAACTAATGTATATTTAGTATCTAATTCTACATCATTTATTGTAAATGTAATATTTTCTGAATCAAATTCTTTTGTTGCAACTATTTCTTGTGTATCATCTTTTACTAGGTCTGCTTTTCCGCTTATAAGTGCTTTATCTGGGTCAATAATATTAGCTGTTAATGTTACACTATTATTTTCTATATCATCTTCTTGCAAAAATGCTTCACTTGTTGGTCTTGTTTTTAACACATCTACTTGTGTTTGATGTTCTACTTTTGCTGTTAAATTATGTTCAAATGAAAATTCAGTTGTATTAATTTCTAATATACCTGCTTTATCTCCTGCCTCTATTATTGCAGAATATGTTATATTTCCATCTTCATCAACATCACTTGTAGTTTTACATTTTAAGTTATTTATTGTAATTCCTGTTAATTCTGATGCTTCTTTATTTGTTTCAATCTTGTAGGTTAATTCAATATTTTCTCCCTTTTCTGGATATTTATTTGATACTTCTACATTTTGTATATTTACTATTGGTAATGCTTCTAATTCATATTCTTCTATCAATTTATCTGTATATGTATAATTTTCATTATTTTCAAGTAGACAATAGCTTGCAAATAATTTTATTTTGTATTTATTTGCCATTGGCATATTTTTTGTTTCTAAATTTGCCATTATATTATAAACATTTAAAACTTGTCCATCATTTTCTATTTCTTGTAAATTTGAATCATTTAATTTTGCAGTTATATCATCTCTTGAAACTTCATTATCATTCTCATCAAATAATTTTACTGTTAAATTAGTTATAGATTTATTATCATCTCTTATTTGAAGCATAACATCAATAATCTTGATTTCTAAATTTTCTCTACCTTTAAAACTCTCAACTGTTGGTGCTTTTTTTATAATATTTACTTGTACTTCTTTATTTACTTCAAATGTTTTTCCATTATTTAATATAATTTTTTCTATATTTACCGTTTGATTTCCTGTATCTTTTAAACCTTCTGCATTTGCTACATAATTATTTCCTTCTTGTGAAAGTTCACAAAGTTTACCATTGATAACTGCTTTTTCTGGTATATATTGTGTTATATTTGTACTGTCAAATTTAATTACTATAGTTTCTCCTATATCAAATTCATCTGCTTTTTCTAAATTATCATTTTTATTCCTAAATGTTTCTATATTTGATATTTCAAAATTATAATCTTCAATTAAGCTTAAATCTTTTTCTTCTGTAATATTTCCAATATTATCTATTTCAGTTTGTAATGTGTTTGTATCTAAATCATATTTAATGTACATTCTTAGTTTATAATGTTTACCCTCTTCTGCTGTAAATTCTATTTCATTGTCTCCTGCTGTTATTTCTCCTAACTGAATAATTTTGTTTTCCTGTTCTTCATCTTCTACATTGTCTGCTACTTGTGTTTCTCCCTCTAAATTTTGTTTCTTATCTTCTATAATTTCATAATTTCCTAAAATTATTGTTTCTTCTGGATCTTCTACTTTAAAAATTGCTTTTAATTTTGAATTCCCTACATCTTCTTCAACCTTATAATTTGTTATTTGTGGTGCTTGTTTTAATACATCTATTTGTATAGTATAATCTATTTTTATAGTTTTACCATTATTTAATGTTATACCTGTTAGTTTATATTCTTTCACACCACTTGTATTTCCTACATTTATCTTAATACTATATTTTGAAGTGTTTTCTTCTTTCTTAACATCATATTCTTCATTATTTATAGTAATATTTTTTATTGTTGCATCATAATTTACATCTGCATCAAAACTTATTTCTATTTCTTCATTTTTGTTTGGATAATAGTTACTTGCTTTCAATTCTGTTATATCGACTTCATAGTCTAGTTGTTTTTCTATTTTTTGTATTAAAAGTGTTAAATCTGTTACTGTAATTTTTCCATCATTATTCATATCTGCATTTTCTAATTTATCTTCTGGTAACTCTTGTAAATGTATTAAATGTAATTGTAATAAACTAACATCAGCATAGTTTACTTCTCCATCATCATTTAATTCACCTTTCTCAGGTAAATTACTTACTGCATAAATTACTCCTAAAAACATTACTAATAATAATATAAAAATTATCCCTATTCTTAGAATATATTGAATTTTACTTTTATTATTTATTAAATGTTCTTTCATATCCTATTTATCCCCCATTTTAACTCTTTTGAAATAAATTAAGAGATATGGGTCTTATATCTCTTAATCTGTATACTTTTTAGTTATTTCATATTTTATAAAATTTAACATTCCTACTGATGTTATAAATAAAATTAGTAATACTATTCCAGTGTTTTCTGCTTTTCCTGCTTTTGGTAATTCTTTTTTTGATGCTGTATTAGATACTGTTCCTTTAATAGTATTTTTTTCTGTTGATGAATTTGTTCCATTTTGTGTACCATTTGGATTACTAGGTTTCGTTGTTCCTGTTCCATCTCCACTTTCTGCTGGCTTATTTGCTTTTATAGTTATTGCTTTTGTTCCTACAGATACATCTCCTGTATTTGCTCCTGATGATGCTACTATATTTTCAAATTTTATTGTTGAAGAATTTGCTGTTACTCCTGCTTTTACTTTTAACGTTAAAGTTACTGCTACTCCATCACTTTTTATAGGTGTTCCAGACATTAACACTAATCCTCCATTTGAATATGTTGGTGCAAAAGTACTGCTAGTAAAGTTACTTGATGCTATAGTTTCAAATTCTTCTCCTACTGTTATTTTTCCTATTTCTATTGAACGAATTCCATCATCCATGTTTATACTGCTTATTGATAATGTAACTTTTACTTCTTGTCCTGCAACTAATTTATTAGCTGATGATAAATTAGCATTAAATGAAAATGCATTTGATATATTAACTATACCTATTACCATTGTAAGAATTGTCATCATTACAATTGCTTTTATTGTTCTTTTCATTTTATATTCTCCCTTCAAATTTTAATTAGCTTTTTATATGTATTATAGTTTTAATGTTAGCTTAATCATTTCTGCTAAGTCTGTTGGTGTTATTTTTCTATCTTCATTTATATCTGTTGCTAGTATCTGAACTTTATTTAAAATATTTCCATTCAAAGCCTCATGTATTGCATCCGATAAATCTGTTGGCGTTACTTGTCCATTTCCATCTGTATCTCCTATTACTGCTATTGTCATAGAAATTTCTTCTTGCCCTTTTCTAACTTTTAATATCATTTCTGTTCCAACAAATTCATTATTTCCTAATAGTGTTCCATCTTTTTTATATATTGATATATCTCCATTTGTTTGACAGTTTGCAATAAAGTTATTTAGTGTTGTTTTTGGATTAATTTTATATAAATATATATTTGTATCTTCTTTTTCTGTTTTATATGTTGATTTGAAGAATAGTTCGCCTTGTTCAATATCTGTTCCTGGATTATCTGGCTGTTCTGTTTGTTCTTTAATTATATTTATTTTAACTATTGCATCTTGAATAAATAAGTCCTCTTTTCCTTCTGAGGTTACAATATCATTTATTCCAACTTCTGTTTCTTGTGGTTTTGCATCTTCTTTGACTTTTAGTTTAATTTGTACTATATCTTCCTCAGCTTTAGTTCCTGCTCTTTTTATAGCTACTAGCTCTCCTGTTTCTTGATTATATTTTAATTTTTCCCAATTATTAAGAGCCTTTATATCGTCTTCTTTTACTTGCTCAAATACTTCTTTGTCATATTCAAAAGTAGCTTGATAAGCATTAATTCCTTTCTTTACTTCTTGAAAAGTGTCAAATCTTAATGTAACAATTACTTCTTGCCCACCTTTTGCTTCTTGTAATGAACTAGTTACACTAGCATTTAAACTAGTTGCTGCTAATACATTACTTCCTATTAATATTAAAAAAATAAATAGAATTACATTTGCTACTATTATTTTTTTCATTTTATCTCTTCCTTTCTAATCTCATATAAACATAAATTGAAAAAATTGCTTTTTCAAAATTTATTTTATTAATATACATATACAAATATTATACCAAATTTTACATCTTTTTTCAACATATTCTTGTGTTTTTTTACTTTTTTACTTAGGGATTATCATTATATATTGTTATTTTAATTTTTGATGACAATTAAATTACATTTTATTTTCATATACAAAAAATAAATGAATTGAACTTTCAATTCATTTATTTTTTTGCAAATTGCCTATTCATCCAGTTTTAATCAGTTTTATTTTTTGTACATAGTTATGGTTTAAAAATGATTTCCTACTATATGTCCTTCATCAATCATTTGTCTAACTAAATTTTCTTGTGTATTTAAATAATGTGCTGTAATAAAAAAAGTAGCTTTTACATCATTTTCTTTTAATGTACTTAAGATTTGAGGTGTATATCCTGCTTCATATCCTTCATCAAATGTTAAATATATATATTTATTTTCTTTATTTCCAATAGCTATACCATTATTTTTTTCTAATACTTCTAGGTTTGCCTTTCCTAAGTCTGGCTGTTCATGATTATCATTTCTTTTTATTCCCCAGCCTATTTTCTTAGTGCTTAAACCTTGTGAACTTGTTAAAATTGATTTTTCTTCTTGTTTCTTTCCATTTATTAGACTTACTGAAAAGATTATTAATAATAGTAATAATACTTTAATTATCTTAGACATATTCTTTTTTAAATTAATTGTCATATTTTTACCTCCTAAAGATGGTGTTTATCTTTTATAAATAATATGTTATTTTTTTTTATATTATTACTATGTATTTTTCGTAATTATATTTTTAGTGTTTTATATTTTTATAAAATTAACACTTATCGTTTTACCTGTAAACATTATTAATATCACTCATTTTACCATTTGGATAATTTTATAAATTTTCTATTGACAATATAAAAAATTTAGAATATATTGTAGTAGTTACTGGAAAATAAAGGAAATTTATTTTATTTTGTCGAATCTTTTGTTTTCTTTATTATTAATATTATTTTTATTTATTAGGAGGAACAAATGTTAAATTTTGTATTATGTGATGATAATTTAAATATTTTAGATAAATTCTCAAAAATACTCGAAAGTATATTTACAAAATATAGTTATGAGGCGAAAATTGGTTTTAAAACAGATAATGTTGATGAATTATTAAAATATATAGGCGAAAATAAAACTGATGTATTGATTTTAGATATTAATTTAAAATCTGATAAAACTGGATTAGAAATAGCATCTATTGTTAGGAAAAAGTATAAGGATACTTATTTCATTTTTACTACTGCCCATTTAGAATATGCGATGATGGCTTATAAGTTTAAAACTTTTGATTATCTTGCTAAACCTATTACTACAGAAAGATTAGAAGAGACCATTGTTCGTTTATTTGAAGATGTTTCTGGTCGTCCTAAAAAGTACATAAAAATTGATAATAAGAGTACTATTATTGATGAGGATGAGATTTTATATATTAAAAGAGATGGTATGAAGTTAATTTTTCATACTAAATTTAGAGATTATGAGACTTATAGTTCATTTAATAAAGTTTTAGAGAATTTACCTTCTAATTTTCTTAGAACTCATAAATCTTATATTGTAAATGTTAATAATATTGTTAATTTAGATGCTGTACAAAATATTGTTTACTTTGAGAATGGTTCTAGTTGTTGTATAGGTCCTAAATTTAAAGATACTCTTATTGAGGAGGTGAATAATCGTGGATTTGTTGAATAATATATGGGCTTTTGTTAATACGCCTAATGAAATATTTTTGAATGTAATTTTAATAATGTTAAATGTTTTGGTAGAAATACCTTTAACTTTTCATTTAATTATAACTATTTTTAAATTGAATTATACATTAAAACAAAAGTTGATATTTATTGTAATATTCTCTTTATCTTCTTTGCTGTCAATGTTTATAATTCCATCACCTTTTAATATTATTTTAAATTATTTAGTTGGATTATTACTTACATTTTTTGTATTAAAACTTAGTATATTAAAGACTATAATAGCATCTATATTGCCAAGTATCATTTTTAATGTTATAGGCAATCTGCTATTAAATCCTTACTTAACTATATTAGGTATTACTTATGAACAATCAATTACAATTCCATTTTATAGAGTTATATTCGCAACATTAATGTATTTTATAGTATTTATTTTTGTTTTAATTTTAAAATATAGAGGTATAACTTTTAAAGCATTAGAAGATTTAGATAAAAAGAATAAATCAACAATAATATTGAACTTTTTATTTGGTTTTTTCTATATAATAGTTCAATGTGTTTTAACAGTAAATTATATTAATATTCTTCCTGTAGCATTTTCATTTTTTAATGTACTTTGCTTAATAATTTATTTTGCTTTTAGTTTTTATACTTTAGCAAAAGTTATAACTCTTGTAAATACTACGCAAAAATTGGAAAGTGCAGAAGCATATAATAAAACACTACATGTTTTACATGATAATGTTAGAGGTTTCAAACATGATTTTGATAATATTGTAACAACAATAGGTGGCTATGTAAAAACTAATGATATAGATGGTTTAGAAAGTTATTATTCCCAATTACAAGAAGATTGTGAAAAAGTAAATAATTTATATATTTTAAACCCTGATATTATTAATAATCCTGGTATATACAATTTAATTACAACAAAATATGGTGAAGCAGAAGTAAAGGGAATAAAAGTAAATTTAACATTTTTACTTGATTTAAATGAATTAAAGATTAAGATATACGAATTTGCTAGAATATTAGGAATATTATTGGATAATGCTATTGAATCTGCATCAGAATGTGATAAAAAAGTTTTAAATATAGTTTTTAGAAATGATGATAAAAATCATAGACATATAGTTTTAATAGAAAATACTTATAAAGATAAAGACATTAATTTAGAGCAAATATTTGATAAAGGTATTAGTGGAAAAGAAGACCATACTGGTCTCGGCTTATGGGAAGTAAAACAATTATTAAATAAAAATAATAATGTTAATATATATACTAAAAAAGATGATGAATATTTTTCACAACAATTAGAAATTTATTATTAAGGTTAGATTTATCCAGCCTTAATTTTTGTATACCAAAAAAGAGCAGTTGCAACTACTCTTTTTTGGCGGATTGTTTAAATAACATTAAAGTATATTGTATTTAAGTAAAAGTATTGTCGAACTACTTCTACTTAAAATTAAAAACTATTTAATAATTAATCTTTTTTTACTAAACTAGCTGGCATTTTTGGTTGATGTAACATAAACCATACTGTACAAGCTGTGTTAGTTGATTTTGCATATTTTTCTGCTACTTTTGCTAATAATTTTAACATAAAGTTTTCCTCCTTTGTTTTTTATCTATAATAAAAAATACGCCGGCTTGTATTTCATATTAACTAATTTCATTAGAAGTATTTTCATATACTTCATATCCATATTTATTATTAGTTAGTTTATATGCTAATCTTGTTATCATACATGTTTGTATAAAATATCCAAATATTATTATATTTGTTATAACATTATTTTTAATTATTACAGATATGATAAGTCCAACTATTAGAAATACATAAGATAATATTTGTTTTTTCTTTCTTATACTTTTGCTTAGTATTGGAACATTTTCTGTGTCTGCTGGTGCATAAAGTTTTACCATTATAATTTCAAATATTCCTGTTATTAATACTAAAGTATATTTAAGATTATTATCTAATATAACATTTTCAGCTAAAAATGCTACACCGCAGTAGAATAAACATGTTGTAATTATACATCCTATGTGTGTTTTTAGGTGAAAACCTCCAGAAAATCCTTTATATGGAATTAATATTAAGAAAGTAATTATTGTACTTTTTAAAATTCCACATAAGTAAGCAACTAATATCATTATAAATATTTTTGGAATTTCTCCTAAAATTATTTGTAAACCATAATTAATTACTTCTGCTCTCTCGTCATCTACATCTGGCATCTCTTTTTTTATCTTCTTTGTTAGAGCTTCTGTGATTTTGTCTATCATTTTCTCACCTGCTTTTTTCTTTAGCTGATATTATTCTAACACCTTTTTTTGACATTTTTCATTTTCTTTTACGAAAAGTCAATTTTAGTTTATATAAAATTGTTTTTTGAGTTTTGTATAATATTTTGGCACTTTCATAAAATATTTTAAAAAAAGATAGTTTTTAAACTATCTTTATACATTATTTATATTTTTTAAAATGCTCCATGTACCTATACTTTTAGGTACATCTTCAAATATTATTTGTTTTTTTGTAATTGGATGTTCTATGGTTAACTTATAAGCCCATAATGCTATTTGTTTTCCTTTTCCCCTTGTTCCATACTTTTGGTCTCCAAATATGCTATGCCCAAAATGTGAAAGTTGTACTCTAATTTGATGATGTCTACCTGTATGTAAATTTATTTTTAGAAGACTTAATTTTTTTACTTCATTATAAGTTATTAATTCATAATCTAATATTGCTAATTTTGCCTTCTTTTTTTCTTTATTAACAACTTTACTAATATTATTTCTTTCATCTTTATATAAATAATCTTCTAAAGTTCCGCTTCTCTGAATTTACTTTTTCATCAACTACGGCTAAATACTCTTTTCTAAATATTTTGCTTCTTACTTGCTCACTTAATCTACTAGCTGCCTTTGATGTTTTTGCAAATATCATAATTCCTCCAACAGGTCTATCTAATCTATGAACTAGTCCTAAATAAACATTTCCAGGTTTATTATATTTTTCTTTAATATAATCTTTTACTAAAGTTATCATATCTATGTCACCTGTTTTGTCTGCCTGTGATGGAATATTGGGTATTTTTTCTACTACAATAATGTGATTATCTTCATATATTACTTTTAAATCTTGCATTTCTTTTCCTTTCTGAGACAGTTGGGACAGGCTAAAAATGTCTCGTAATTTTGTCGTTTTTTGTTATATACATTTTTCGACATAATCTTTTATAAAAAACGAGACATTTTTAGCCTGTCCCAACTGTCTCATTTCTCCCATCTTCCATAAATGCCAGATGGTAAAACTAATTTTGATTCTTCCATTGGAATTCCTATTTCTCCTGATTCTAATTTACCTTTTTTCTTTTTATTTACTGTTAACTCCAAAATATCTTCTAGAACTTTACTTGATATTCCTGTTGTATATGAGTTAATTAAGAAAAATGATGGATTGTCTGATAATACATTTGTACATAGCTCTACTAAGTCATATATATTATTTTCAAATTGCCATACTTCTCCATTCGCACCTCTTCCATAAGATGGAGGGTCCATTATAATTGCATCATATTTATTTTCTCTCCTAATCTCTCTATTTACAAATTTTACAACATCATCAACAATAAATCTTACAGGTCTATCCTTTAATCCTGAAGCTTCTAAATTTTCTTTTGCCCAAGTTGTCATCCCTTTTGAACTATCTACATGACATACTGATGCTCCTGCATAACTACAAGCTACTGTTGCTCCTCCTGTATATGCAAATAAATTTAGTACTTTTATTTCTCTTTTTTCTGATTTTATTTTGTTTATCATCCAATCCCAGTTGATTGCTTGCTCTGGAAATAATCCTGTGTGTTTAAATCCCATTGGTTTAATATTAAATGTTAATTCTTTGTATTTAATTTGCCATTGTTTTGGCATCTTTTTATTAAATTCCCATGAGCCCCCTCCTGATTTACTTCTATGGTATGTGGCATTTATTTCTTTCCATTTCTTTGGAAAACTTTTATCTTTCCATATAATTTGTGGGTCTGGTCTAGAAAGTATAACATTTCCCCATCTTTCTAGTTTTTGTCCATCTGCCATATCTAATAGTTTATAATCTTTCCATTCACTTGCTAGTTTCATTTATCTTTCTCCTTATTCATATATCTCTTTATATATCTCTTTGATTGCTTCTTCAAATGTTTTTAACAACTTTTCTATTGTATCTAAATTTCTATAATCCTTTGATATTTCTATTTGTATACATGGTATTTTACTTTTTTTATTAATAAAGCTTGAAACTTTTCCTTCCCATCCTGCTGTGAATTTTCTATCAATAGCAACAATTCCTAATTGTTTAAATTTATTTATTAAAATATCTAATTGTTTTTTATTCTCATTAACATTTTTGAGATGGTTTGTTCCAATCTCTATATCAAAACCATGAGTATTTTTACAACCATGTATATCAATTAATAATTTTATATCGTTTTCTTTTATTATTTTTAATATTTCTTCTTTATATGATAGTGATACACCTGTATTTACATAGTTTGGATCATCTTGAAGATTATAGGTTCTTACTATTCCATAAGTTTTTGTAGTTTTTCATAAATATTCTAATATTGCTCCTGTTAACATATCTTGATTTTTTACTTTATCATTTCTATATTGTTTTACTGAATGTGGTGCTGATAGAATTATTGGTATTTCACCTCTTATTATTTTATAGTTTTTTTCTTTACTTTGAACTCCGATTATAATTGTTGGCTTTATACTTTTCTTCTAATTCTTCTATAATTTGTTTTGTTTCCATAAAAAATATAACTATCCTTTCTTTTGAATAGTTATATTTTATCATATTTTATTTATTTTTAAAAGAGATTTCAAATATTCCCCAAAATTTTCATAAAACTAAAAATCAAATAAAAATTTATTCCTGAGAAAATTACAAAACTACCAAAAATAATTGATATAAATTTATGAGTATCAATAAATTTGATTATTTTTTTTCCTTTCTTTTCTTTTGGCATTTCTAACTTGTCCAATTTAGTATTATACCTTATTTTAAAAACATCTTCCATTTTAAATTCCTCCATTTGTATTATATATATGCACAATTTTCTAAAATATTCCTATTGTTAAAATAAAATTTTAATGTTATAATTTTTTCTAATGTAACAATATGATTATGCACATAAGAAAGGGGAGTATTTATATGTTGAAAAACAAGGAAAATCTAAGAAAAATATTAATTGAAATTTTAATCTTAGTTATATGTGGAATTGCACTTTTTTATCAAACTAAAAAAGTAGGTTTTCATGAAGATGAAGGTTATACTTTATGTTCTTCTGTTAATCCTGATAATGGGTTAATGACTGCTTATGATAATGATAGTCCTGTATGGAGAACAAAAGAATATGTAAAA
Organism: uncultured Clostridium sp.; assembly: GCA_948441945.1. Lineage (GTDB taxonomy): Bacteria > Bacillota > Clostridia > TANB77 > CAG-508 > CAG-269. The sequence continues at coordinate 53,508 of CAOJQV010000003.1, forward strand.
AACTTTATGACATTAACACCTAATAACTTTTTGAATTTTAAGGCTTTATATATGAATCAAGCTTATGATAATCATCCACCTATTTTTTATACTTTGGTTCATTTTTCTAGCATTTTATTTGGTGGTCAATTTAATGTTTATACTGTATTTGTGGTAAATATAATTGCATTTATTTTTAGTTGTCTTATACTAAAGAAAATATTGACTTTATTGGGAAAAGAAAATTTAATTATTCCTAGCTTAATTCTTTATGGATTATGTATGGGAACAATCTCTATGGTTCTTTTCCAAAGGATGTATATGTTACTTACTACTTTTATAATGTTGTATTTTTACTTAAGTTTAAAAATCTATAAAAATGATTTTGAATTTGATAAAAAGCTTAAGATACAGCTCGGTATAGCTACTGTGCTTGGTTTCTTAACTCAATACTTTTTTGCAATATATGCGTTCTTCATTTTTGCAATTATGATAGTTGAAATGATTAGAAATAATAAACAGGATAAAATTCCAATGTATTTAGGGTATCATGTTTTATATGCATTAATTGGCATTCTTTTATTTGTTCCTTGTCTTAAGCATTTATTGTTTTCAGATAGAGGTTTAACAAATTTAGGAAATACTGGATATTTTGACCATTTATTAATGTATTTAAAACATTTAGCTTATGCTTTTAATATCAACCAAAATTTACCTTTATTAATTGGAATAATATTCACTTTATTTGCAATTGGAACTGTGTACTATTTTGTAAAAAGCAAAGACAAATTTATACCATGTATGTTAGTTATACCAAGTATTTTTTACTTTTTAATTGCTGTTAAAATGACATCTTTCCAAGAATTAAGATATATTATGGCTGTTATTCCATTTGTTGTACTTACATTTTTCTTTATACTAGATGATTTAATTACAGTAAAATATAAAGATATTATTTTTGCTATTATGGCTATTGTTATAGTATCTATTGGTTTTATATCTTCTAAGCCAAAATTTTTATATGAAAATTATAAAGAAATTTTAGATATTGCAAATAGTAATAGTGAAAAATCTTTTGTGTATGTTTATGACAATTTCTTTAATCACATGCAGAGTGTACCAGAGATGATGGTTTATGAAAAAACTTTAATTATTAATTATAATAATGGTGAACTTGATGTAGTTGTTAATGATGAAAGTTTAAAAAATGAAGATTCTTTCATTTTATCTATTAAATCATATATGGATAATGATACTATTTTGAATGAATTAAAGGATAAGTCTGATTTTAAAAATATTGCGAATATTTATCAAATTGAGAATAATTCAGAAGTTGTAGGTAATAATTATTATTTGGTTTCAAAATGACCCAAAAGGGACGTTTACCTTTGGGACATTTTCTTAAATTGATATGATAGAATTAAAGTATAAGCTATAATATTTATAGCTTAAGCAATCAATAAGACTAGAAACAAAACAATAAAACCCCTCGTAGGTGCTACTATGAGGGGTTTTGCTATTTATGTAGTTGTTCTATCATCTCTATTACTAGGATAACTATATCAACTATACTTGTAAAGAAATTTGCTCTGCAATTTTCTCTGTAATTCCTTTAACCTCCATCAGTTCTTCTTTAGAAGCCTGTTTTATTTTTTCAACACTACCAAAATGTTTTAATAATGCTTTTTTCTTTGCCTCTCCAATTCCTTTTATATTATCAAGTTCTGACTTTGTAACTGATTTTTCTCTTAATTTTCTATGATAAGTAATAGCTGTATCATGCACAGTATCTTGAAATCTAGTAATTAAATTCATCAAATTTTCTGAAATTGGAAGTTCATTTCTATTTTCATCCATCAAGGCTCTTGTTTGATGTTTATCATTTTTAACCATACCAAAAACTGGTATATCTAAATTATATTTTTTAACTGCCTCTTGAGTTGCTCTAATTTGTGTAATACCACCATCAGCAAAAAATACATCTGGCAATTTTCCAAATCCACTATCTTCTTTTTCAATAGAATGTGCTAATCTTCTACTTACCACTTCTTCCATACATTTAGGGTCATCTTGTGTTAGTACTGTTTTTATTTTAAATCTTCTTGACAAATTTTTCTTTATCACACCATCGACCATTACACACATTCCTGCTACCATAAATTCACCTGAAATATTTGAAATATCAAAAGTTTCAATTTTTCTTGGTAATTTCTCTAATTTTAAAACTTCTTTTAACTCCATCATGATTTCTGATTTATCTTTTTCTTTATTTTGTAGTGTTACTTTAGCGTTATTCTCTGCCATTTCTACAAATTTCAACTTTTCGCCTTTTTTTGGACTCTTTAATTCCACTTTTTTTCCTAATTCTGTGGATAACCATTGCTCAATTATGTCTTTTTCTGGCAATTCTTCTCTTAGCATTATCTTACTTGGAATATTTGGATTATTTAAATAATATTGTTTGATGAATCCTGTTAATATTTCTACATCTTCCATATCTTTTAATTCTGGGAAAAAGTAATGTTCCCTACCTATCATTTTGCTTCCACGAACGAAGAAAATTTCAATACATACATCGATTTCTGACTTATATAGTCCAATTACATCTATATTATTTTCTGAGATATTTGAAACTTTTTGTTTAGAAGATGCTCTTTCAATTGCAGCTTTTCTATCACGTAATTCTGCTGCTTTTTCAAATTCTAATTTTTTTGATGCCTCTTCCATTTGCTTATCCAATTCTTTTATAATTTTATCTGTCTTTCCTTCTAGTAAATCAATAATTTCATGTATTTGCTTTCTATATTCTTCTGGTGTTACATATCCTACACAAGGTGCTAAACATCTTTTAATATGATAATTTAAACAAGGTCTTGTTGTAGATTTAAAATTTCTACATTGACGTATTTTATATTTTTGTTTTATAAAATTTAACATTTCTTTTGCTGCACCAGGATTAGGATATGGTCCAAAGTATTTTGCACCATCATTTATTAATCTTCTTGTTATTATTACATTTGGATACTCTGATTTTACATCAATTTTTATATAAGGATAAGTTTTATCATCTTTTAATAAAACATTAAATTTAGGGCGATTTTTCTTAATTAAGTTACACTCTAAAATCAATGCTTCTGCTTCATTGTCGACAACAATATATTCAAAATGGTCTATTAAGCTTACCATTTTCTTAATTCTTTCAGTCTTATTTGTTTTTCTAAAATATGACCTTACTCTATTTTTTAATGATACTGCTTTTCCTACATAAATGATATTATCGTCTTTATCTCTCATTATATATACTCCAGGTTTTCCTGGTAGTTTTTTTAGTTCTTCTTCTATATTAAACATTTTTCCCTCTATTCATAATATCCAATATAAGGTAAATTTCTTAAGTTTTGGTTATCATCTAATCCAAATCCTACTACATATTTATCTTCGATTCTGAATCCTATATAGTCTACATTTAGTTCTATTACTCTTCTTGATGGCTTACTTAATAGTGTTACTATTTTTAGACTGTTGGGATTTTTCTCTTTTATGTGTTTTATTAGAAAGTCTAATGTTCTTCCTGTGTCTATAATGTCTTCTACTATTATTATATTTTTTCCTTCTATGCTTGTTTTTATGTCTTTGTGTAATGTAATTGTTCCTGTACTTTCGTTATTTTCATAACTTGATACTTCTATGAATTCAAATATTATATTGTTTTTTATTCTTTTTGCTAATTCCCACATAAATGGTACTGAACCTTTTAAAATTCCTACAAATATTATTTCTTTTCCTTTATAGTCTTTTTCAATTTCTTTTGCCATTTCATCTAGTCTTTTTTCTAACCTTGCATTATTTATTAGTACATTTAGTTCTTTCATTAGATTTCCCCCTTTAGTATTATATACTATATTTGTTGTTAAAATCAATAATGCTAAAATAAGATGTGTTAAAACTTAAATAAAAAACCGAAGTAAATATTAAATTACTTCGATTTCATATTATATTATTCTAAAATTTTATTAGCTCTATCATTTAAATTACTATCTTTTTTAATATTAAATAATTGACTTCTTATATATTCTTTCATTGCTTCTGAATCTTTTTTTGATAAATTATTATTTTCAAGTACTTTTAAAACTATATCATAATATACTTTGTCATTTTCTGATAGTTGTGAACCTAAAATATTAACAACTTCGTTTTCAGAGTGTTCTTTATCTAATTTTTCTACAACTATATCATATTCTTCAGCATAATATTTTCTAATAATATTGTTTACATTTTCGGCCTTTTCTTCTGCTCTTAACATACCAGCAATTATTTGTTCATCTTTTTCTTCTGTTTCATCTATAGTTGAAGAATAAGTTTCTGGATATTCTCCATTTTTAAGTGCTTGTGCAAATTCTTCTTTTTCTTTTAATAACCTTTGTCTTTCTCTCTGGTTTGCCTCTTCAATAGCTTCTTCACCAAAACTAGAAGAATCAAAATTGGAAGGTTCATACTTTGGTTTTATAGCTTGTACAATTTTAGGAATTATTAAAATTAGTAAAGTTATTATAGTTGTTATAGTTAATACTAATATAATTATTAATTTTTTTTATTTTTTATTTTTTATTTTCATATAAAATTTCTCCTATGTTTTATTTATAACACTATTTCTGATATTTTGTCAATTATTTTTTCTCCTGTTTATACTTCTATTATTTCTAATATTAGCTTTATAGACATATCTTTCTTTATTCTATAAGAATTTCTAATAGACATTTATGTAAAACTGTGATATAATGCAAAAAATTAATATTGAATTTTCCACAAAAACAGCAAAAGGAGGTAACTTTATGAACAGAGAATTACGGAAAATGTGCAATGCAGTAAATGAGTATGTTGTATTATTACAACAACCTACACCAGATGTAAAACAAAATCCTACAAAATATCTTTCGGATATTGAGAACTTAAATAGTATTATAAGTTCTTATTTAGGTAAAACTGTAGATGTATTTCAAGTTTGGTGTGATGAATCTGTTAGAGTTTTTTCTCAAGAATCTACAAATGTTTTTTTACGCATAAAAAGATATTTCAGTATGATGATAGTAAATCATTATCTAAATAAATATAGCTTTGAAATGTCTGTATGCGGATATCTACAAAATAATCTTAGTTTTATAGAACAAAGACTTATACAGTATGAGATTCTCAATTAAAACTGTGTTGAAAGGGCTTGAAGTTTAAGCCCTTTTTTCTTTACATTTTTCGACAAAAAAATGAGACACTTTTAACCCGTCCCAAAACGTCTCATTTTGTACTTGCACATTTTTACCATTTATAGTAATATAATATACAAATTGAAATATGCAAAAAAATTATAATGAAAGGAGTTAATTTAAAAGCGCCAGAACCATTATGGTTGACGAGGTCTAGAGTTATCGAAATATTCGGCGGATGCTCTAGTGGCTAACTTAAGGTCATATTATTGATACAAAAATTAATAGAAATATTAAAACAGAATTCAATAAATTTAAGATATTGCATACTTCAATTCCAATATTTTTAATTTATAAGGAGGATTACTATGTGTGGAATTGTAGGTTACATAGGAAATAAAAAAGCCTGCCCTATTTTATTAGCAGGTTTAAGTAGATTGGAATATAGAGGGTATGACTCTGCTGGTATTTCAACAATTGAAAATAATGGATTATCTATTATGAAAGATAAAGGAAGAGTCAAAAATTTAACAAATTTAGACGGAATAAATAATTTAGAGGGAACAATTGGAATTGCTCATACAAGATGGGCAACACATGGAAAACCATCTAAGGAAAATTCTCATCCCCATCAAGATAATTCAAAAACTTTTAGTGTTGTGCATAATGGAATTATAGAAAATTACAATGAATTAAGAACATTTTTATCTGATAAAGGTTACACTTTTTATTCAGAAACAGATACAGAAGTTATTCCAAACTTAATTTATTACTATTATTCACAAGATAATGCTAATGATAATTTAAGATTTTTAAGAGCTGTGAAAAATGCTTGTTCTAAATTTAAAGGAAGTTTTGCTATTGAAGTAATTTCAAACTTATATCCTGATAATATGATTGTTGTAAGAAAAGATAGCCCTTTAGTAATAGGAACTTGTGAAGATGAAAAATATTTGTCTTCTGATATTCCAGCAATTTTATCTTATACAAGAGATTTTTATTTATTAAATGATTTAGAATTTGTTGTATTAACAAGAGATACTGCAAAGTTTTATAATGAAAATTTAGAAGAGATTAAAAAAGATACTCAAACAATTGAATGGAATATGGCTAGTAGCGAAAAAGATGGATTTGAAGATTTCATGTTAAAAGAAATATATGAACAACCAATAGCTATCCGTGAAACTATTGGAGCAAAAGTTAATTTAGATTCTAAATGTGAATTTGATGAACTAGAATTTACAAAAGAATATTTATCTAGTGTCAACAGAATTTATATTGTAGCTTGTGGAACTGCTATGCATGCAGGTCTCAGTGCTAAAAATGCTATTGAAAAACTTTGTAGAATTCCAGTTGAAGTAGACATTGCATCAGAATTTAGATATAGAGACCCAGTTATAGATGAAAAAACTTTATGTATTTTTATATCACAATCTGGTGAAACTGCTGATACTATTGCTGCGCTTAAACTTTCAAAAGAATATGGTGCTAAAACACTTGCAATTTCTAATGTTATAGGTAGCTCAATTACTAGAGAAGCTGATTATTCAATATATACTCATGCTGGTCCGGAAATTGCAGTAGCTTCAACAAAAGCTTATACTTCTCAAGTTGTTTTATTAGCTATATTAGCAATTTATTTTGCAGAAATTTTAGAATCTTGCGATACTAAATTAATTTCTGATTTAAAACAAGAAATTTTGAATTTACCTAAAAAAATAGAAGAAACATTAAAATGTGCTGATTTAATGAAAGATTTTGCGAAACAAACCTATCTTGAAAAAGATATGTTTTTCCTAGGTAGAGGAATTGACGAAAATGTTGCTAGAGAAGGTTCTTTAAAAATAAAAGAAATATCTTATATTCATTCTGAAAGTTATGCAGCAGGTGAACTAAAACATGGTCCTATCGCTTTAATTGAAAATGGGGTTACTGTAATTAGTATTTTAACAGATGAGAACTTAGTAAAGAAAACTATTAGCAATATCCAAGAAGTTATTACCCGTGGTGCTAAAACATTAGTTGTTACAAATCAAAACATTGATAAAACTATGTTTAATGTGGTAGTTAATATACCTAAAACAAGTCCTTTTGTTTCTCCAGTTTTATCTATAATACCTCTTCAACTTCTTTCTTACCATATTTCTAAGGAAAAAGGTCTAGATGTTGATAAACCTAGAAACTTAGCTAAATCTGTTACAGTAGAATAGGGAAATAGGGACGTTCTTTTTATCCCTTCCAAACGGGAATTGGGGACACTCCTTTAAATATACTGAATTAAA
>CAOJQV010000004.1 GCA_948441945.1 uncultured Clostridium sp.
CTATTTTGAGGGATTTAAGGAACGTCCCCTTTTCCCTTTTTCCTTATGCGTTTTATTTTACATATTTGTCAGTTTTTTTATATAAAGCGTAACTAAATATTCCTACTCCTGCTAAAACAATTATTACTATAATTCCTAATTGTCCTATTCCTGTTTTTGGTAGTGTTGAAGTTTTTGTTGTTGTTTTGTCTTTTACAGTGTTAGTTTTTGTTGCTGAAGTATTTGGTTTAGATGTATCTGTTGTACCTGTAGAAGTTGTATCTGCATTTATTGTTACAGATGTAGTACTAACTGTAATATCTCCTGTTCCGCCTGTTGCTATTGAACCACCTGATGCAATAATATCTTTTACTGTTACTGTTGTTGATTTTGCACTAATATTTGCTTTTACTTTTAAACTAATTGTTGCTACTGTTTCTGCTGCTTTTACTTTATCATTTTTTACAAATGTCATCATATTTGTTGATGGTGCATAAGATGGTGTCCATGCTGTACTAGAAGAAAAGCTTGATGCAGAAGGTGTTTCAAAAACATTTTTGTCAAAATTTAATTCTGCTGATATTACATCAATTCCTGCTCCAGCATTAACACTGGTTAAATTAATATTTACTGTTACTGTGTCACCTGCTTTTAATTTTGAATTACTTGTTAATGACATTCCTACTGAATAGTTATCATCTGCTGCTGTTACTGATAATGATATTGTGATAATCATAATTATAATCATAATAGTAGCAAATAATTTTTTTAAGTCTGTTTTCATTTTATACTCCTTTCACTTGTTTATATTTTTATATTTATAACATTGTTATACATAGTCATGTATTCTATTTTTTTATATAGATTAATTCTGTGAGTTTTAGAATTGCTCTATTTATATCAGATAAATCTGTTGAAGTTACTTTTTTAGTGTCATCTATGTCTGCTGCTTTAAATTTTGCTCCTTCAAGATTTTTAGTCTTTAATATAACATCTTTCATATCAGACATATCAGTTGCTGTTGCATATCCATCTCCATCAGTGTCTCCCATTACAACTGCTGTTAAGTTGATTTCTTCATTGCCTTTTGTTACTTTTATTGTCATTTCTGTACCAACTATATCATTTTGTTCTAATTGCTGTCCTTGTTTGTCTATGACTGTTATAATTCCATTTGTTTTACAATTATTAATGAATTTTGAAAGTGTTGTTTTTGGTTGTATTTTATCTAAATATACATCATTTGGTTCATATCTGTCAATATCATTTTCTCCTATTTTATAAACACTTGATCTTAGATATAGTTTACTTTCATCCCAACGTGCATATAGTATTATATTCTCCAATTTTGAAGTATCTATACTTGTAACTTTTTCTGCTGTTTCATCATCTTCTGATGTATACCATCCTAAAAATTCATATTTTCCTTGATTTGCTAAGTCTTTTAATATAATGTTTTCACTTTCTATTGTATAACTTGTAGGATTTTGTGAATTTTCAACACCATCAGTATTTTTGTAAGTAATTGTATAAATAATTGGTGTTATTTCATAAGTTGCTGTTACTGTTATATTTTCTATTACATTTTGTAATTTTTCTGAATTATTCCATCCTTTGAATTCAGCTTTATATCCTTTTTGTACATCTTTTTTCTGTGGTGTTTCTCCTGTATATTCTGCATTTTCTCCATGTTTTACAGTAATTGCTTCAATTGCACTTCCATCATCATTTCTGAAAACTACTATATATTCATTGGCAGTAAATTTTGCATATAATATTATATCTTTTGTAAGTTCAGCTATTGTTGTACTTTCTATTTTATTATTGTTTTTATCATACCAGCCATTAAATTTATATCCCTCTTTTGTTGGAATTGGTAATTCTCCATAAGGTTTTCCATTTGTAACAGTTTTACTTGTTGATGTTCCATCTCCATAGTCAAAAGTTACTGTAAATTGTTTTCCTCCCCACTTAGCTGTTAATTCTGTATCTTCTGTGATTTCTACTAATGTATCTTCTGTAATTTGTGTTTCTCCATTATACCATCCTTCAAAACTGTAACCTGATTTTGTTGGTTCTGGCAATGTTCCATATTTTTCTCCATAAGTTACTCGCTTTGTTCTTATACTTACTGTTGCTCCTTCTCCTGGATTAAATGTTATTGTATATTTTCTAGCTTCCCATTTTGCTGTTAATGTTATATTTGAGGTTGGTATAAATCCTGTTTCTACTTTTGTTGTTTCATCTGTTATATCTGTAAACCATCCCTTGAATTCATATCCTGGTCTTTCTGCATCTTCTAATTCTACATTGCTCTCTACATAAGATGCTGTTATTGTTTCATTTGCTTCTCCAAAAGTATATGTTGTTCCTGTTAGTTCTGTTCCATCTGCTTTTGTCCATTTATCTAATGTTTTTGGTAGTTTTATTTCTTCTGTTGTATTTGTTCCATCATTTTTGTTTAGTGTTACTGTAAATCCTAATGGTCCCATTGCTTGTGGTAAATCTACTGTTTGATTATATATCCCTTTTATTGGTTCTACCGTTGTACTTTCTCCTACTTTTCCACCATTTAAGTTTACTGTTAATGTATATTCAATGTTTGTCCATTTTGCTATTAAATCTACATCTTCTGTTATCTCTACTATTTTATCTTCTGTTATCTCTGTTTCTCCAATAAACCATCCATCAAATGTTGCTCCTGGTTTTGTTGGTGTTGGTAATTCTCCATAAGTTTCTCCATAAGTTACTTCTTTTGATGTTGTGTCTACTGTTGCTCCTTCTCCTGCATCTAATGTTATTGTGTGTTTTTCCCCTTCCCAATGTGCATATAATATTGTATTTGCTGTTGGTACAAATCCTGCTTCTATTTTTGTCCCATTTATTGGGTCTGTGAACCATCCTTTAAATATGTAATTTGTTCTTTCTGCATCTTCTAATTCTACACTGCTTTCTACATAAGATGCTGTTATTGTTTCATTTGCTTCTCCAAAAGTATATGTTGTTCCTGTTAGTTCTGTTCCATCTGCTTTTGTCCATTTATCTAATGTTTTTGGTAGTTTTATTTCTTCTGTTGTATTTGTTCCATCATTTTTGTTTAGTGTTACTGTAAATCCTAATGGTCCCATTGCTTGTGGTAAATCTACTGTTTGATTATATATCCCTTTTATTGGTTCTACCGTTGTACTTTCTCCTACTTTTCCACCATTTAAGTTTACTGTTAATGTATATTCAATGTTTGTCCATTTTGCTATTAAATCTACATCTTCTGTTATCTCTACTATTTTATCTTCTGTTATCTCTGTTTCTCCAATAAACCATCCATCAAATGTTGCTCCTGGTTTTGTTGGTGTTGGTAATTCTCCATAAGTTTCTCCATAAGTTACTTCTTTTGATGTTGTGTCTACTGTTGCTCCTTCTCCTGCATCTAATGTTATTGTATATTTTTTAGCTTCCCACTTTGCTATTAATGTTACATCAGATCTTGTTTCAAATATAGTTTGTTCTGTTACTCTTGTTGTTTCATCAGCTATATCTGTGAACCATCCTTTAAATTCATATCCTGTTTTATTTGGCTCTGGTAAGTCTCCATAGGCTTTTCCTAGTTCTACTTGTTTTGTTCCTGGTGTTACTGTTACACCTTCTCCTCCATCAAATGTAACTGTATGTTTTTCTCCTTCCCAGTGTGCATATATTGTTATATCTGCTTCTGGTATATATGGCATTTCTATTTTTTCACCATTTTCTGCTTCTGTGTACCATCCTTTAAATGTGTATCCCTGTCTTTCCGTAGGATTTTGTACATTAATTTCATTTCCTATATAAGATGCTGTTATTTTCTCATTTTTTGCTCCAAATACATAAGTTGTTGTTCCTGCTAAATCAGTTCCATCTTCTTTTGTCCATTTTTCTAGTCTTGTTGTTTGCTTTTCTTCTCTGTTTGCAGTTACTCCATCATTATTATTTACTGTTATTGTAAATCCTTCTGGTCCTTCTACTGTTGGTAATGTTACAGTTTCTCCAACTTCTCCTTGTATTGGTGCTACTGTTTCATTTCCTCCTACATTTCCTCCTGCTAAATCTATTGTTAATGTATATTTTTCACCAGTCCATTTTGCAGTTAATACTGTGTCTTCTGTTATTTCTACTACTGTTTCTGGCGTAATTGGTGTTTCTCCATTATACCATCCTCCAAATACTCCTCCTGGTTTTGTTGGTGTTGGCAATGTTCCATATTTGCTTCCGAAAGTTACTTCCATTTCGTTTGGAGTTACTGTTGCCCCTTCTCCTGCATCAAATGTTATTGTATATTTATTTGCTTCCCAATGTGCATATAGTATTGTATTTGCAGTTGGTGTGAATCCTGGTTCTACTTTTGTTCCTGTTTCTGTTTCTGTATACCATCCTTTAAATGTATACCCTAGTCTTTCTGTTGGCTCTTTTAAATCGACTGAACTTTCTATATAAGATGCTGTTATTGTATCATCTGTTTCTCCAAATGTATATTTTGTTCCTGTTAACTCTGTTCCATCTGCTTTTGTCCATTTTTCTAATGTTTTTGGTTGTTTTATTTCTTCTGTTGTATTTGTTCCATCATTTTTGTTTAGTGTTACTGTAAATCCTTCTGGTCCTTTTGCTTCTGGTAATGACACCTCTTGTCCACGAGTACCCTTTATTGGCACTACTGTTAAGTTTCCATCTACTGTTCCACCATTTAAGTCTATTGTTAGTGTATATTCTGTATCCTTCCATTTTGCTGTTAATTCTATATCTTGTGTTATTTCTACTAATGTTTCTGGTGTAATTGGTGTTTCTCCATCATACCATCCTTCAAATGTTGCTCCTGGTTTTGTTGGTGTTGGTAGTTCTCCATAAGGCTTTCCATATTCCACTTCTTTTGTTTCTGGAATTACAGTAATTCCATCTCCTGGTTTAAATGTTATTGTATGTTTTTTACCTTCCCAATGTGCATATAACGTTATATTTGAAGTTGGTATAAATCCTGTTTCTACTTTCTCTCCACCTTCTGCTTGTGTATACCATGCCTTAAACACATAATTTGGTCTTGTTGATGGTGGTTCTAATGTTACACTTTCTCCTATATAAGATGCTGTTATTTTATCATTTGAAGCATCAAATACATAAGTTGTTGTTCCTGCTAAGTCTGTTCCGTCTGCTTTTGTCCATTTTTCTAATCTTGTTGTTTGTTTTATCTCATTTGTTGTATTTGTTCCATCATTTTTGTTTAGTGTTACTGTAAATCCCTCTGGCCCTTTTACTGTTGGTAATGTTACACTTTCGTTATAGTTTCCTCTTATTGGTTCTACTGTTTGATTTCCATCTACTGTTCCACCATTTAAGTCTATTGTTAATATATATTGTGCATCTGACCATCTTGCTGTCAATGTTGTATTTTCTAAAATATCTACTGTATTATCTTTTGTTATTAGTATGTCTCCTTTCCACCAACCGGCAAATGTTTTTCCTGTTTTTACTGGTTCTGGTAAGTCTCCATATTTTTCTCCATAAGTCACTTCTTTTGTTCCTTGGCTTACTGTTGCTCCTTCTCCTGGATTAAATGTTATTGTATATTTTTTTGCTTTCCAATGTGCATATAATGTTGTGTTTTCTTCTGGCATAAATCCTGATTCTACTTTTGTCCCTCCAGTTTTTAATGTAAACCATCCTTCAAATTCATATCCATCTTTTGTTGGTGTTTCTAGTTCTACTTCTCTTGGGGTATAAGTTGCTGTTAATGTTCCATTTCCATCTTCAAAAGTATATATGTTTTCTTCTATTGTTCCTTTTCCTGATTTTACCCATCTATTAAATGTCTTCTTTTGTTCAACTGTTGTTATTGTTCCATCATTGTCTAATGTTATTGTGTATCCTGATGGTGCTTTTGGTGTTTCTAAAACTATTGTATCTTCATAGTTTCCGTTTTCTATTGTTGGTTCTGTTGTTCCCTTATATATTCCTCCTGCTGGATTTATTGTTAGCTCATATCCTATTTCATCCCATTGTGCAAATAGTCTTTTTGGTCCATCAGGAAGATAATTGTCTCCTGGTTGACCAATTAATGTTCCTCCTGTTGGTGCTGTGTACCACCCTTTCATTGTACTTCCTAATTTACTTGCTGTTGGTAGTGTTATATTATTTCCTATATAAGTAGCTCTTAATGTTCCTGATTCTGTTCCAAAAGTGTATGTGTTTCCACTAAATGTTCCTCCATCTGTTAATGTCCATCTGTCAAATGTTGTAGTTTGTTCTTTTATTAATTCTTCTGTGATTCCCCCATTACCATCAAAATTGATAAGGTATCCTTTTGGTGTACTTGTTGGATTTGGGATTTGTTTTGTTGTTTTATATTCTCCAATAAAATCTTGTGATGTTGTATTTCCTTCCCATGTTCCTCCATTTGGGTCTACTGTTAATGTTGATTTAACAGGCACCCATTTTGCAAATAGTTCTACATTTTCGTCTAGTCTATACAATGATTCTGCTACATAAGATGTCCCTGTTCCATCTGCTAAAGTGTTCCATGCTTCAAATGTGTATCCTGTTCTGCTTGGTGCTGGTGCTATTGTATAGTCTATTCCTTCTGTTTTTGTTCCACTATTTGTTGGCATTCCTGTTACTTCATCTGTAGTATTTTTGTTGTATGTTATTGTGTATTTATTTAATTCTCTCCATTGTGCATATAAATCTAAATTAGATGTTATTTGATAAGCTGTTCCTGCTACATAAGGTGTTCCATCTGCTGTTTGCCATCCTGTGAATGCGTATCCTTCTCTTTTTGGTTCTCCTCCTATTGTGTATGATGTCCCTGCATTTACTGTTGTATTAGTTGGCATATTTGTTACTTCATCTGTTGTATTTTTGTTGTATGTTACTGTGCATTCTGATGTTTCTCCTGGGAATGTAAGAGATATGTCATAACCTGCTTCATCTATCCCAGTGTCTGATCCTCCTCCTGAGCTACTTCCACGTGTTAGCCAAATTCCATTAATTGATATTATACTTTCATTAGTTGCAACTTTTGCAATTAATTTTATACTAAATATTACTGAATCATTTCCTGCATTATTAGTACCTTTATGAGTACCATCAGTAACTAATACATAATATGCGTTTTCACTTTCATCAAATCCTGACCCCTCATTAATATCATATTTTGTTATTATGTTATTTGTTGTATCTATCTCTTCAAATATTGTTGTATCATAATTAATATAACCTTCAATTGAATCTATTCCTGTACCTGTTACACTAACATCTATTATTACTTCGTCCCCAATGGCAATTTCCCCAGTTTTTGATGTTGATAATTTTATATCTCCAAACTTCTCTGTTGTTACACTTGATTCAATTGGTGTACTTGCTATACTTTTTAAAGGCATTAATACTGGCATTAATATTTGTAATAGCATTGTTATTACTAACACTAAGCTAATCATTTTAAATTTTGCTGTTATGATTTCATTACCTTTCATAATTCATTTCCTCCTTAGATTTAGTCATTAAATTAATTAAATCATGTTATATTTTCTAAGTCAACTAGGTATTTTTTATATTACAATTTTCACCTTATTTTCATTTGCGGAAGTACGTTTTAGCTGTTTCTTGATATAAATATTATATTTATATTACACTTTTATTACACAATATTAAAAAGAGAAAAATGTTTCCACCTTTCTCTCTTTGTTTTTATAAAATTCCTAGTAACATTTTATTTATGTCTGAGAAGTCTGTTGCTTTCAATTCTCCACTTTCATCTATATCTCCTGCTATCATAAATTCGTTTTCTAGTGCATTAGTTCCTAGCAGTGCTCTATTTATTTCTGAGTAGTCTTGTGCTGTTACTTTTCCTTCTCCACTCAAGTCTCCCATTACTGCTATTTTTAGTTCTATTTTTTCTTCTCCTTTTGTTACTATTAATTTCATTCCTGTTCCTACATATTCTTCATCTAGTAATTGTGTTCCATCTTGTTTTATTACTTGTATTTTATCCCCATTTGTTGTTAGATTATTAATATAATCTATTAACATGGTTTCTTTCTTTACTCTTGATATATATTTATCTCCTTCTTCATATTTGATTATATCTATATTTCCTATTTTATATGTTTCTGATGATAAATATAGATTTTGCAGTTTTTGTACTTGTTTCCATTGTGCATATAATGTTAAATTTTCATCTTTATTATATATACTTCCTGCTAAATATGTTGTTCCAGTTCCATCTAGCGTAGTATTCCATCCTTCAAATGTATATCCTGGTCTTGATGGTTCTATTCCATATATGTTGTAGTTTCTTCCTTCTGTTTTTATTCCATTTTTAGGAATGTTTTTTACTTCTTCTGTTGTATTTGAATTATATTCTATATTGTATTGCTTTTCTTCTGGATTTGGATTATCTGGCTCTGGATTATCTGGATCTGGATTATCTGGATCTGGATTATCTGGATCTGGAATGTCTGGATTATTTAAATAACCTTTAATTGTTAAGGTTAAATCTGGATATTCATCTTTTCCTTCTTCAGTGTCATCATACTTATTATTTACTATAAATATATCTCTTAGAGTAAAATATGTATCTTTTTCTATATCTTCTATTGCTCTTAAATATATTGTTGCTATTTTTTCATTTGTACAAGCATATTTAGAATCTCGTGTTGTTAAAGATAATATTGGATATCCTGTATCACTAAATCCATCATGGAAAATGTCCCATTTATCAATACTTTCTATATCTTGTGGTATATATATTTCATCAAATAAATCCATGTCATATTCTAAGTCTACTACAAATGCTTTAATATTTTCTCCACCAACATATATCTCTATTGGAACAATATCTCCTTTTTTTATTTTTGATGAGCTTGTACTCATCATTACTGTTCCTAATTTTGTATTTACAGTGTTGCTAGAATTACTTGCATAGGTCTTTATTGGATTCTTAAATGCTAGATTTGGTAATAGTACAGCTATAATTAATGTTACTGTAAGAATAACTGTTTTTATACCTACAATATATTTGTTTTCATTTTTCATAATCTCCTCCTTTCCTTTTTAATATTTAAGTAGAGGTTTTCTCTACTTAAATATTAATTATTTAGCCAAAATCCTTTTTCTTTAATATTGTCAATTATAGCTCTTGATGAACCTTTATTGAATGTTTCATGGAAATCATCTGCCCATTCTGAACTATTTTGATTCATGATGTGATACATATCATTAACTATTATAAATGCGTCCCCTGATAATGTTAAATTTCTTCCATTGTTAATAAACTTTCCATAATATGAATATACTTTATCATCATCATTTGGCATTATTACTCCATCTCCTGTATAGTATATTTCGCTTCCATCCCCTGCTATTAATTTTGTTTCATCTTTATTATCAAAGAAATCACCTATTACTACTAAAGTAAGTTCTATGCTTTGTGTTTTACCTTTTGTAAGTTTTATTTTCATATTAGTTCCTACTAGTTCTTCTTCTGTTATTTCTTTTTGTTCTATACCTGTTTTTTCTGAATTCCATGCGTTTTTAATTACTTTAATATTATCAGCATTTGTTATTAAATTATCTTTCAATGTAGTAAAATTAGTTCCTTTCTTTTCTTCTGATGGTTGTTTTCCTGGTCTTACATGATTATATTGTGGTCTAATTCCTATTATAAATCTATCTCCTTCATTATACTCATGTATCTGTTCTGTATCATAAGTTATTGTTGTTTTTCTCTTTGTTGCTTCTATTACTGCATTTATAATTTGATATTCATCAGATCTTAAGAATAATTTCTCTGTCCATATTGCATATAGTTCTAAATCTGCATTATCTGTATATTCATCTCCTGGAACATATTGTCCTCCTGTTGCATCTTTATCTGTTGACCATCCATCAAAGATATATCCATCTCTTACTGGTACAACTTCTTCTGTCAATACAATATTTTCTCCATAGTTCTTGATCTGTGTATCTGGCACTGTTATTTGAATATTTGGATCATCAACATTAGCATTATAAGTTATTTCATAAGTCTTTAATTCCCATATAGCAGTTAAATTTAGATTTTCATTATCTGTATACTCATCTCCTGGATTATAATTAGTTATTGGTTGTTGTTCTTTATCTGTTGCTAACCATCCCTTAAAGTCATAACCTGTTCTTTCTGGTATATCAGTTGATATATTTATAGTTTGTCCGTAGTTTTTAGATTGTTCTTCTGGAACTTCTATTTCCTCGTCTTCAACGCCATCATTATAAGTTATTGTATAAGTTTTTAATTTCCATACTGCATATAATGTTGTATTTTCATCTTTTGTAAATCTTTGTTCTGGTTTATATTCTGCTTCTGTTGCGTCCTTGTCTGTTGACCATCCTAAGAAGTAATATCCCTCTCTTACTGGTTCTTCATAACTTAAATATATATCAACTTCTTTTTGTTTTTCTTGTACATCAGGTACATCTATTTCTTCGTCATCAACATTGTCATCATAAGTTATTTTAAAGCTATTTAATTCCCATACTGCATATAATGTGATGTTTTGGTTTAGTACAAAGTTGTCTCCTGGTTGTAATTCTGCAACAGCTGTATTTGGATATATTGACCATCCTTTAAATGTATATCCATCTCTTACTGGAACCATTGTGTCTAATGTTAAATCTTCATTTTCTATCTTAATTTGTGCTTCTGGAACATCTATATCTAAATCTTCAACATTATCATCATAAGTTATTGTATATTTTTGTGGTCTTAATACATCATTTAGTATATCAATACTTAATGGTGTATCTGTTGGACATGGTAGTTGTGTTGCATCTTTAATTTTTAAGTATTTCTCATTACTTGATGTTGCCTTTTCAATGCGTAACTTTCCTGTATTTGGATCTTCTGCAAATTCTAATGTTAATGTTAAATCGTCTTCAATTTTTTGGTATCCTTCTGGCGGTGTTATTTCTCTAAATGTGTATTGTAGTGTACATGGTTCTTCAGGTAGTTTTAGATGTGTTAGTCTTGCTCCATAATCTTTGTCTTGTTCTATGTAACAGTAATCTAGCTTTCCTTCTCCTAATAGAGTTTCCATTGTTTCTGTATAAACAGAAGTTTTTTGTTCATCTGGAAGTTCTACTTTAAAGATTGCCATATTTCCAATAGCTTCTCCTGTTTCAGCATCTACTTTAGTTATATCTAATGAGTATTCATCTTCTTTTATTTGCATATCCACTTCATTAAATATGTTTACTCCTATTACTTGTTTGTCTACTTTTGACGTTGTAACATTATTATCAGTTGTTTTTGGTGTTGCTGATGATATAATAATGTTTTCTTGTGAATCTCTTTCTAGTATTACATTTAATTCTACTGGTTTTTCTAGCTTCTTATATCCTTCTGGTGCTGTTAATTCTCTGATTGTTAGAGTATACTTTCCTGGTTCACGAGGTAAGTCTAAGTTATCAATTTCTATTTTACCATTTTTATTAGTATATCTATTTTCTATTGTATCTTGGAAAATAATCTCTTCTTCATCATTTTTTCCTATTAATTCTGCTTCAAATTGTGCTTGTGATGCAGTAATATATTTGCCTGTTGTAGCTGACTTTTTATTAATGACTAATGTATATTTTCCTTCTGCTTGTTGATCTACTGGCATTAAGTATATTTCTGACCAGTCATCTTTAGGATTACCTATATTAACATTTGAATCATCTGTACTTACTTCCCCTGTGTTTTTGTCTCTATATATTTTGTATATACTTGGATCTGCTACTTTATATCCATCTGGTGCAAATAATTCTTCTAATGTTATTGTTATGTACCCAAATCCATTACATGGTATACCTCTTATTAGTCCATTTTCATCTGTTACATCTGTCCATGTTGTGACTTTTGTTTCTGTTGTAGCATTTTTTTCTTCTACTGTTATTTTATATTTAGCTCCTGGTAATAATCTTCCATAACCTCCTTCATCTTCATCAGTATCCATTGCATGTTTTTCTACAAATATAGTATAACTTCCTAATTCTCTCTTATTTTTTACTACAAGGCTTATTGTTCTTCCTTGTGTTTTTGTTTCTTCAATTGTTGTAAAGTCTTCTGATGATAATAATTCACAGTTCTTAATATATCCGCTTGAGTCATATTTTACTTCCACTTTTATATCATCAATTTTTGAATATTCGCTTAATGTACTTCTTTGTTTTAATGTATATACTACTGTTTTTCCTGCAAATGCTGTTCCAACATTTCCTTTTGTTTTTCCATCTTTATCTGTTAATGGTGTTGTTACATTTATACCTGCATCAGTACTTTCTGTAATAGTGTCTATCTCTGCTGTTATATCATAGTTAATTCCTGGTATATATTGAGGGCTTGTATTTCCTGATGAGTCTGGCTTATCAGTACCATAAACCATTGTTGTAATATCAAATGTTACTCTTGATTCATTTAGTATTTTTATTGTAATTACTTTACTTACAGGATTTGTTGTTACTATAAATTGGTCATTATCTATAACATCAAATTTTACTGTTGGATCATCATCTAAATGTGGTTCATAAGTCGCTTTTATTTTTATTCCATTTGTTGTATCTGTCTTTTGCTGTCCAAATACATATCCAGGTGCTTCTTCTTTTTGACTTATATCAATATTAATTGTTCCTTCAAAGTCTATATTATCTATATACATTAATCCTCTGTCTATAATTGGTGGAATTTTTCCTTGGTTGTCATTATTTATTTGTCCATCTGTATACATTTTTCCATCAATACCCATATTCATTGTTTCTGATATTACACCATTCTTACTTGAGCCTTTTGTAATAGGTTGTATTGTTAGTGGTTCTCCTGTTTCATCATTAGTTATATTTACAAATATTTTAGAGCCACTTATTCTTTTTCCTGTTTCAGCATCTTCTGTTACTACTTTTACTGTGTAAGCTGGTGATATATCTCCATTGTATATTGCTGCATACATATTTCTACAGTTTGCCTTTTCCTCATGTTCTCTTGTAACTGATAATCTACTTTGTTTGTTTGATGTTTGTTCTATAATTCTTCCATATTGGTCATATTTTACAGTCATTGTTACATCTGCAATTTGATTATAGTCTTTTGGTGCTACTATTTCTACAAATGTATATTCCCAAATTTGAGATTGTGGTGCAACTCCTAGATTTAGATTTATTAATCCTTGATCATCTGTTATTTCATTTCCTGTTGTTAGTATTATAGGATTTCCTATTTTGTTTCCACTATCATCTATTTGTTGTCCCCTTACTTCAAATTTTG
This sequence comes from uncultured Clostridium sp., assembly GCA_948441945.1. Lineage (GTDB taxonomy): Bacteria > Bacillota > Clostridia > TANB77 > CAG-508 > CAG-269. The sequence continues at coordinate 13,277 of CAOJQV010000004.1, forward strand.
CACCTTGTAGACCTATTTTTGAATTTACATCTTGTTTTAATATGTTTATCTCTGTTTTAGTTTCGTTTTTAAATGTTACTGTAACAGTTCCATAAATTTCGTCTACTTCTACAATTGCTTTTGTTGTAACTGCATTTTTGTCATCTACATAACCAGCTGTTGTTGTTGCTAAATCTAGACTATACACGTTAACACCTTTTTCTAGTTGTATAGAGATTTTGTTGTCTATATCATCTTTATATCCATCTCCTACTTTGTTTTGTGAAATATTCATTGTAATGCTTCCAGATTCTGTTATATTTGATATTTGTGTTTTACCGTTTTCATTTGTTTGGCTTGGTGTATAAGTTACTCCATTAATGCTTACGTCAAATATACTTTCTGGTATACCTAATCCATCAAAGTTTATGTCTTCATTTTTGATTATTAAGTCATATGCATTGTCATTTGGAACTTCTACTTTAAAGTGTACTCTTTCATTATTTAGGTATCTAATTATTCCATCTGATGCTATGTCTAGTGTAATATTAGTATTTAATACTCCATTGTCATTATCAATTTGATTAAAGTATTTCATGCTTCCGTCTGGGTTGTATTGTACTACAAGTACTATATCTTGCATTGTTCTATATGTTGCTGGTGTTTGACTTTCATGTATTACATATTTTATTGCCTTTCCACTTAATGATGTATTAAATGTATCTATTACTTTTATAACAGCTCCATTTGTTTCTGTTAATATGTTTTCTTGTTTTGTGTCTCCTGTGTTGACGTTTGTTTCTGTAATTGTAAATGGTACACCTGCCATTGGTTGGTTTGTTAATTTGTCATATTTGTATAGTCCTATTTTTAGGTCTTTTGGCATATTCATTATTTGCATTGAAATTTCTCTTTTGTTTCTATATACGTAATCATTGAAGTTGTTTATAACTTCATTGCCTTGTAATATACTATAATCTTCTATTTTACCTGCTTCATTGTATTTTACTTTTAGTTTTATTTCTGCAGCCATTGGATAATATCCATTAACTGTATTAGTTTGTGTTATAGTATAAGTTACTGTTTCATTTGGGTATACTGGTCCAGCTGTAATTCTTGCATATCCATTTATGTCTGTTTGTGGATTTCCTGATGCTACATCTCCCTTACTACTTATTACTTCTAAATATGCATCTTTTAAACCATCTTCTTTATAGAATTGGTCTATTACTCTTGTGTCTAATACTAATGCTGGTTTATTTTTAATGTTTATTTCTAAGTCTGGACTCGCTTTGTTTATTTTTTCTGTAGTTTCTGATGTATTTATTGCTTCAAAGTATTCACTTTTTGATTTTACTGAGTCTAAATCTATATTTCCATCTTTATCAAATTTCACATCAAAGTCTATTGTGCCTGGTATTGGATAATATCCGTCTGGTACTGTGTTTTCTGATAGGGTATATCTTATTGTTGTATCTTTATATACTTTTCCAATCGGTCTCATAGCTCTCGCATCTAATTGTGTGTTTAGTCCTTTATTTGATGTTATTGCGAAATTTGCTACTAATTTATTGATTGTTCTGTCATAGTAATCTACTTTGTTTAGTGTCATTTGGAATTTTCTGCTGTATAAAATGTCTATGTTTACATTTCCTGTTTCTTTGTCAAATGTTATATTTGTTGCATTATTGTCTCCCCATAAGTCTGATCCCATTGATTGTACATTAGATATTTTTCCGTCTGAACCATAAGTAATATCTAATTTTACATAGTAGTCTTCTAGGTTTCCACTTCCTCCTAAACTTATTTGTGCCATATCACTTGGGAATAAATATCCATTATAGTCATTTGTTATTCTTGATGAACCTATTGTGTATTGGTTAAACATATTATCTGTTGCTGCTCCCCAGTACTTCCATGATGATTCTCCTTCTGAGTTTGTGTCTCTGTATCCAGTTTCTGAAGCACTCCATTCATAAGGTGTATTTGCTAGTGTTATTCCATTATCAATAGTACTGTTATTTACAAATGGATACATTCTAATATTTGAAATCTTATTTCCTGATATATCATCTACTGCTGTTATATGTATTTTTGTTGTTAGTCCATATCCTATATAGAAGTTAATATTTCTATTTGCTTCTGTTTTGTCATAGTAGTAATTATACTCTTTTATATTATTACTTGATAAGTAACCATCTAAGCTTTCATTTATGTATGGCTTAATTATTGTTATGCTGTCTTCTGTTTCTACTTTTCTTACTATAGAATTGTTATAGTCTATTTCTCCCTTACTATCAAATGCTACTTGTATAATTGCTACTAATTTTTCAGGTTCTATAGTTACAAATCTATCTCTATATTTTTGATAATTAGTTGGTTCTACTTCTTCAAATACATAGAATTGTCTTGTGTGATTATTTTCTATTGGTACAAATAATTCATCTGTTCCTTCATATATTGCACCATCTACTACTTGACCAATTCCATAAGTATGTCCTGGTCCAATATATCCTGCTGTTACAAATTCATCTCTTTCATGTGGTCCTGGACTACGTCTTTGTGTACTTACTGTATATCTTGAACCTTCTAGTGCTATTGGTTGTCCATCTTTATTTATTTCATCTTGATAAGTAAAGTTGTTCATCGCATTTAGTTTTAGGTCTAACAATGGGAAGAACTTCATTGTAATGTTTAGCCTATAATCTGTGTGTGTTAAATCAGGTTCTACATATCTACCATCTGCAAGCCATCCAATAATACTGTTATTTCCTGTTTGTAATTGTGCATCTAATATTTTTCCCTCATCATCAAAAGTTACATTTATTAAATATTCATATCCTACTGTTTGATATTTTGCATCTGCATAATATCTTGAACCTCTATAATATCCAATATTATTTCCTGTACTGTCTAAGTAGTATGTACCACCTTTGCCTCCTTCAGATGAATCATTTTTTACAATTAATCTTAATGTTCTTGTTCCTGCACCACTTGTGTATTGTCCCATTGTCTTATAGTCTTCACCATAAGCTAAGTCTGGCACTCCATCTTCGTTTTTATCTTCTCCTGTTACTAGAGCATTGCCTTTTTCTTTTAGTAATTGATATTTTCCATCTGTTTGTGGAATATAACTATTGTTTCCTAGCTCTGCTAAAAATGCCTCTACTTCCATTCCATTTAATTTTTTGTCTTTGTCATAAGTATCAGTTGCTGTTAAATGTATACCAAATTCTTTGATTTCTTCGTTATATACATCTATGTTTACTTCAAATGTATTTGCATCATAAGATGTAATATTTATTGCTGCTCCGCCTTGTACTGGTGTTATAGATGATATTTTTCCATCTGCATCATAAACTATTTTAATAATTATGTCTTGATCTATCCAATCATATCCTGGTGTTTTTTGTACTTCTTTTAATGTATAAATCATTTCTTTGTTATCTAATGTTCTGTCCATATAAATAGCTGTATATCCTTCTAAGTTTGTATATGATGTTTCTGGTGTTTCTGTTTGGTTAACTTTATTAGTTGCTGATGAGTTTGAATATACTTGTTCATCATATTTACTTACCATTTGGAATCCTAGGTCTTTTATTTTTACACTATGGTCTTTAGTATCCATTGCTGTTAAATTAAATTTTAAGATTGGGTTATTTTTTAGTTCTAAGTCAACTATAAAGTTATCCTTAGGGTCTGATGTTGATGTTATATTCTTTTTACTTACTGTTGCTATATTAGAAACAATATTATTGTTTCCTAATTCTACTGCACTTACATATCCTTGTGAATCATAAGTTACAATAACTTCTATATCTGTTCCTATAGATTGGTATCCTACCCCTGGAGCGTCTTCTTTTACTGTATAAGTTACTATTGTATTATCTTTTGTTTTGTCTAAGTGTGCAATTCCTACACCTGTTGCGTCTGTTATGACATCTTTTGTACCTATAAATCCAATTTCGTTGTTTTCACTGTCTAGGTATTTTGATGTAACACTATATGTTGCTCCAGGTATTGGTGTTGTTCCATCTCTTCTGTCTACATCTTTTATGTCTATTCTAAATTCTGGATAGTTTAATACTTGAATTGTTACAATTCCTTTGTTGTTTCCATTGTAATTAGAGAATGTTGATGTTTTTACATAAGAGATTGTTACAAATCTATTGTTTGTTACATCTTCTCCTCTTTCATTTACTAATTTGGCTGATATTATTTCTCTATTTCCATTATAGCCAACTTTTACATAAAAGTCTTCTACTGTTGCATATCCTACTGCTCCTAGTGTTTGTCTTACCTTATATATTTTTTCTTCATTAGTTCCAAATATTCCAGAGTATATTCCTGTTATTCCACTTGCATTTGTTGTTCCTGTTCCTACATTTTCAGTGTTTACTTCTGTTACTTCAAAGTTTGAGCCTTGTAAAGCTTGTGTATGGTCAAAGTAGTATAAGTCTGTAATTTCAAATGGTACTTTTGGTTCTACATATATTTTGATTGTTACTTCTCTATCACCTGTTTTTGTTATTGTGTCCATACTTTCAGAGCTTGTTATTGTTGGTGTGTTGTTTATGACTTCATTTTTATATTCTATTGTAAATGTTTTTTCGTCTACTTTTGCATAAGAATTTTTTATACTTGTTTGTTCTATTGTATATGTCATTAGTCCATTTTCTTTTACATATCCTACTTCTATATGGTTTGATCCTGTTCCTGGTAGTATTGCTGACTCTGTTATTCTATATTGTACATCTGCTATATTGGCATTTGTTATTTTGTCTATTGTTTGAACATTTACTACTAATGGGTCTTGGTGGTCTATTAGAACTTTTATTCTAATACTTCCTTCTTCTTCATCACTTACTTGCTCAATTGTCCATAATGTACCATAAGTTGAATCATTTTGTGCTTGCATTGTTCTTTCTATGTCTACTTTTCCTTCTTCATCAAATACTACATTTACTTGTAGTGTTTGTTTTAGTGGTTTATACCATTCTGCTATTTTATTTGCTGATAGTGTATAAGTAATTGTACTGTCTACAATATTTCCTCCTACTTTTGTTGTTCCTAATCCATCTTCTCCTGTTACAAGTTGTGATTCTGCTCCTAATGATGTTTTAACACTAAATCCATATCCTTTTATTAATTCTTGTGTTGCTTTATCTGCTGCTATAACTTCAAATCCAAATGTATCTAATTGGTGGTCTGTTAGTGTAATTTCATAATTTGTTTTGTTTTTTCCTGATGTTGTTAGTGTTGAAGGAAGTTGCTCTATTTTTAGTCTGTTTTGTGCATAGCCTTGGTCTATTTGCTCTACTATAACTTCTCCATCTGCTGTTATATCTTTTACTTCTAATGTTTCTGTACTAGAGTTAACTCCATATCCTATTGGTGCTTTTATTTCTGTAATATAAATTAGAGTTCCTATATTAGCTGTTATTCCTGTTAATTCAGTTGATGCTATTGTTCCTCCATTGTCTATTGTTATATTCTTTCTCATTATTTTTCCATCTGGATTTACTATTTTTATTTCATATTCTGCTCCATCTAACTTATCTTCAAGTATGTTTTGCTTTTTAAAGTCTAATGATAAGTTTCCTACTTCATCATAATTTGTGTAAAGGTTTAATATTACATTTGCTAAATATACTCCTAATGAATCTTCTGTTTCTTGTCCTGTTTTTGTGTCAGAAGCACTTGAGTATTGTGGTTTTCCTCCTACTAATAGTCTATTTCCCCAAAATCCTTCTGCTTTTATTAATGATATTCTGTCATCTCTTAATTTGAATATTAACCTTACTTTTACAGTTGTTCCAGGTCTTTCCTTAAATCCAGTTGGACTTTCTTTGTCTACTACTAATTCAGAAATTTCTATATTGTGTATAATTTCTTCTCCATCTGTTCCTATTCCTGGTGCTCTTATAATATTTTTATTTTGTTTGTCATTTAGGTATTGTTCATAGTCAAATACAATTTGTCCACTATTATCTGTATATGTTATGATGTCTAGCTTTCTTCCAGTTTTATCTACTAAAGTTTCTGATTTTATACTTATTGGTAATCCTCCAACATAAAGTCCATTTGGATCTACTTTATTTATTGTTAAATTAACATAAGTATCTTCTGCATTTCTCTTTTTGTTGTAATGTTGATATACTACTGTTCCAGAATTTATATAAGCTCCTTGCACTGGTTCTCCTGGGTTACTTGGATTTCTATTATAAGGTGATTGATTTATTTGTATTTCTCCATTGTTTTTAAATATAAGTTGAATTTCTTGTGTTGTGTAATCTAATGAATATCCACTACTTGCTTTTACTTCTTGTACATTTATTGTTAAGTTGTTTCCTTTTACTACATTTGTAGTGATTATTCCTTGAGAGTTTGTTTTTCTTTCTTTAATATTTTTTGTTCTTATTACTCCATTTATTTCATATTCTATATCAATATTATAAGATGCTCCTACAATTGGTCTTGATGTTTCTTCATAATCTGATAGTTGTACTATAAATGGAATTGTGCTTCCTGCTTCTAACTCATATCCAATTGTTATAAAATATGTATATTCTGTTTTGTCATCTTTACTTACTATTGAGTAATGTGAATCTATAACTGTTTGGTCATCTATTACACTACTCATGTCAGATATATATCCATCTGCATCATATTCTAAATTTATTCCTATTTCATCTGCTATTTTTGTTTGGTCATATTCTGGTGAAATTGAGTTTTTATCTACTCTTAATATATATCTATGTGTTCCTTGTTCTTTATTATCTACTGTAAATGATAACTCTCCATTTCTGTCTGATATTGCAGGTCCATAAATCATTTGTGTCTCTGTATCTTGTAAATAATATATTACATTTCTTCCTACTGTTACATCATGCTCCTCTGCTTCTACTAGTGACACTTTTACTATATTTTGTTCTGTTTTCTTTTGGCTTGCTAAATTTACTATTAGTGAACCTGTGCTTAAATCTAAGTTTAAATCTGATGGATTCATAAATGGTACTTTTATTTGTCCATTATTTCTAACTATTGTTAATGATTTTGTTTTTCTGTCTGCTACATATCCTACTTTAGGTGATTGTTCTGTTATTTCTACTATTAGGTTTCCTGTTCCATATATTTTTGCAATAGCTTGCCCATTTGCATCTGTCGTTACATATTCTTTTTTAACTTGATTATTTGAATTTGTAGTTTGCACTAAATAGGTAACTCCTTCTAGTTTTGTTCCATCTGCAATGTCTGATAGGTTGATTTGTAAATCAAATGGGTCTTTTGCTGTATTTTCGTTTAATACTGTAACTAATACATGGTTTTCTTTATCATCACATACTTTTGTTTCTACATTAGGATTAAATTGATGTGATGATTTTGTTATTATTCCATCTTTATAAGTTAATTCTATTAGTGTAATATTTGTTACTTCATATCCATTTTGTGCTGAATTTTGTACTAATATGTATTGGTATGTTCCATTTTTTGTCATTACTGTTGGATTGAAGTGCACTACTCCATTTTCATCTGTTTTGCCTATTAATACATCCATTTCATATTGATTATTTAATTTTGGTTGTATTAACTGGAATTCACACCCTGATATTGTTGTTTGGTCATTTCCTAATTCTCTTGTTTGTATTTCTAGGTCAGATTTTTGGCAGTCTATTGGTACTATTGCTTCTACTAACCTTTTACTATCAGTAATTTTTATATCTACTCTTGATTGATTGTCTCTATAATCTAACTTTCTTGTAATTTTGTCACTTATAATGTCAAATGTAACTGGTGCAGTTTCTTCATATCCCACTTTATTAACTTTTGGTATTACTGTAAATCTAATTGTTCCATCTGTTCTTAATGCTCTTGTGTCTTCTGTTGTAATTGTAATATATCCAAAAGCGTCTGTAGTTCTTGTTATATGACATACTTCTTCATTATTTTCATTTGTTCCTATTACTTCAAATTCTATTCCTTCTATTTGAAGTTCATGATTTGCTTCATTTACTGCTTTTATTTTTAGGTCATATCCTTGACATATTTTTATAGTTGTTGAATCTGTTCCTTCTCTTGAGTCATTCCCTTCTATTGTTTTTGCTCCAGAATTATCATAAGATACATATTCCACATTTTGTTCTTTATTTGTGCATATTTCTTTAAATATTAATCCTGCATCTATGTTTTTTTCTGTTTTTAGTGTTAGCTTAAATGTTAGTCTTTCATTTCCTTTAAGTTTTATTTTATCTATTTCCCATCTATATCCTGTCTGTGTTTGTATTACTTGTCCTGCACTTGCTGTTAAGTCTGTTATATCAAAATAAGTCAAAATTGAGTCTGTAAATTCATTTGTTACAACCACATTCTTTAATGATTTATTTATACGATCATATATTACTTGAGGTTCTAAAATTTGAAGATTATTTGGAATGTCTGCTTGTGTTACTTCACTTAAAAGTATATAAACATCATCACATACATTTTCATTGTCTACAATGTATGATGTGCTTGTCATGTCTACAAGAATTGAGATTATATGTAAATTTGGGTCTTGTGCTTTTAGTTCAAGCATTTTTTCTGTTACATCATCTGTTGCATCAGTAAATATAATTATGTATTTGTTTGCTTGTGCATTTGTAAATGAGCTATAAGCATTATCTAGCCCTTTGCTACCATCGTCACCTTCTCCAAATATCATATTGTTTATGTAACTTTCAATTTGAGCATCATTGTATCTAGTCATTCCATTTTTTAGTCCCTTATAGTTTGAAAATGAAATTGCTGAGTTATCTACATTTGTCATAATACCTTTTGCTATTTCTATTGCTTTTGCTCTTACTACACTATTAGTATCATTTATTTCCATACTATAAGAGGTATCTACTACCATTGCTATTTGGTTTTCAATACTACTAGCTTCTATTATATTTTTTAATTCCACTTGGTACATAAGTTCTTTATCCTCATAGGTGCCATCAGGCTTCTTTAAAATCTCATCTCTAATTAAAAGATTTTTATCCTTTCCTTCGTTTGATGCACTTCCTTTTACAACATCTACAGCATAGTGTTTGTCTTCAGTTGCATAAATGTTTCCGATTAATGCTACTAAAATTATCACTATAGTTGTGATTAGTGCTGTTACTGCGATAAAGCTTTTGTTTCTAATTCTGTTTCTAATCTTCTCACCCATCTTAATCTTCTCCTTTTGTATAATTATGCTTTTATAGCAATTTTATTTTAAATAATTATATTTTTAATTTCAATAGATATTTTTTCCTCTATAATATTTATATAATTTGCTAATCTAGGGAAACTAAAAGTTAGTGTTTTATATAAAAACATTTACATTTTTGTTAAGTTTTTGTAACAGTCTTTTCGACATTTTCTGCTTTTCTTACGGATGGGCTGATTTTATACATTATACTTTAATTAATTCTTTTATTTTTTCATATTTATTTGTACCAATTCCTTTTACATTTTTTATATCTTCAATATTCCTAAATTTACCAGATTCCTTTCTATACTCAATAATTTTCAATGCTGTTGATGGTCCAATTCCAGGTAATGTTTCTAGTTCAGTTTGACTTGCTGTATTGATGTTAATTTTTTGATTTTTACTACTATTAGTATTAATCTCTTGCTTTTCTTGGTTATTGTTTTCTGTGTATATATGCGTTTCTGTAGTTTCTTCTATATTTACTGTTTCTTCTGTTTTAGTTGGTATGTATACTTTCATTTCATCTTCCAATTTATATGCCATATTTATACTGTTTGTATCTGCTTCTTCTGTCACTCCTCCTGCTTCTTTTATCAAATCTGCTATTCTTTTTTCATCTTCTAATTCATATACTCCTGGATTTTTTATAGCTCCTGTTATATAAACTACTATTTTAGTATTTTCATCGTTTTCTTGATTTTCTTTTGTGTTATCCTTTTGAGTGTTATTTATCATTAGTTCCTCCTCTATATTGTCATTTTCTTTTGTAAAAAACATATATATTCCTATACATGCGATTATTATTAATATGTATATAATTGTTTTCTTGTTTAGTTTATTCATGTTACTCCTTTCTGTGCCAAAGTGTGCCAAAGGGGACGTCCCTTTTGGCACACTTTGCACATTTCTTGTCGAAATTTTAAATAAATTATTGTTTTTTTTATTAAAGTATTATAAGATTACTTTATATTTTTATGGAGATGTTATTATGAAATTTAAAAAAATTGTTATACTATTAGTTGTATTTTTATTATTATTTTTTAATAGTTTAGTAAGTTACGCTGTTAATAGTAATCCTAGTATAATTGCTAATTCAGCTATTTTGATGGATTCTTCTACAGAGCGAATTTTATATTCTAAAAATGAGTCTAAAAAGCTTTATCCTGCTAGTACTACTAAGATTTTGAGTGCTATTTTAGTTATTGAAAATTGTAATTTAGATGATACTGTTACTGTACCTTATGAAGCAATTAGTATAATTCCTTCTGGGTATACTGTTGCTGATTTGCAAGTTGGGGAAAAACTTACAGTTAGGCAAATTTTGGAACTTGCATTAGTTCCTTCTGCTAATGATGCTGCTAATACACTTGCTTTTTGCGTTTCTGATTCTATTGAAGATTTTGCTAATTTAATGAATAAAAAAGTTGCTGATTTGGGATTAACCAATACCCATTTTACAAATCCTAGTGGTATACATGATAATAATCACTATACTACTGCTTATGATTTAGCTATAATTATGAAGTATTGTATGAAAAATCCTGCCTTTAGAGAAATAGCTGGATTAAAATATTGTACTATTCCTGCTACAAATAAGTATGAAGAGAGAGTATTTACAACAACTAATGAGCTTTTAACTAAGACTACTTCCAACAATTATTTTTATAGCTATGCTATTGCTGGTAAAACAGGTTATACATCAAATGCTAAAAATTGCTTAGTATCAGTATCTATTAAGGATGATTTAGAATTGATTTGTGTTGTATTATCAGCTGGATTATATCCAAATAGTTTAAATGGTCGTTTTGTTGATTCAAGAAAAATCTTTGAATATGGATATAGTAATTATACTCTTAGAAAAATTAGAGATAAAAATGCTATTGCTACTCAGGTTGAAATTGCAAATGCAGATAAAGATACAAAAAATTTAAATTTGCTTATTGCAAATGATATAACTGCTTTAATTTCTCAAAATGATTTAAATACAGAATTTACTGCTGATATAAAAGTTGATGAGACTTTGCTTGCTCCTATTTCTCAGGGTCAAGTAGTTGGTAAAATTATTTATAATATTGATGGAATTGAATATTCTTCAGATTTAATTGCTGAACATAGTGTTGAGGTTTCTGATTTTTTTAATTCAGTGATTAAAACTTTGATAATTGTATTGATTATTTTTATTTTATATAAGTTTTTATTTCATTCTAATAATAAGAAAAAGAAGAGAAAGAAAAGTAAGAAGAAAAAGAGGGTTTAAGATGAGAGGGCTTATGAGACTTGTTCCCTTTAAGTCGTAGCTTTTACCCTACTACTGACCATTCAAGAGTGATAATATCCTTTTTACAATATGTATGTATTGATTGAAGTGAAAAAACGAAATACATATTGTAAAAAGGATATTATCACTCTTGAATGGTCAGTAGTAGGGTAAAAGCTACGACTTAAAGGGAACAAGTCTCATAAGCCCTCTTTTAAAATTTTAATTAAAGTCTTTTCCTATAACTATTGTTACATCTACTAAACTTGTTGATGTTTTGTTTGTTGATGTACTTCCTACTCCTAGAGTGCTTTTAATTTCTTGAAGCTCTTTATCAGTTAAATCTTTTTTGTTTGTAATAATTGTTTTTGATATTTTAGATGTATTTCCTGTTTTTGTTACTTTATATCCTTCTTCTTCTAATAATTGTTTTGCTTCTTGTAGTTTTGTTTTGTCTCCACTTCCATTTAATAGTTCTATTCTTATTTGTGAGCTACTTGTATTATTATTTGTTGTTGAGTTGGATGTTGTGTTATTTTTGTTGCTATTACTGCTTGTTCCTTCTGTATTGAACATTGATTGTACCAGTGTTTTTGTTTCTGCTCTATTTACAACAAATATGCTTACTCCATTTGTCTCATTTAAGTTTGGTGTTTCTCCTGGAAGTACTGCTGTTTTAATTTCATCTGAGTTTAATTCTACTGCATAAGGTACATAATCTTTTACAAAAGAAAGTTCTAAATTTGTCTCTACATTTTCGTTTGCTATATCTAGTATTTGTCCTATTTTAAATATGTTTCCTGGTTTTAGTGTTTGTTTCATTGTTGCTACTATAAAGTCTCTTTGTGTTCTCATTCTTCCAAAGTCATCATTTCCATATTCAGCAGGGTATGTTGTCATTGTTCCATTTTTATTGTAGTTACTATGCCTCCATCTTAATAATTGTTCTGCTTTATCACCATTTAATTTTTGTGTTCCTGCTTTTAAGTTAATATGTAAGTTTTGTGAGGCATCATCATATTTCATGTCTATTGGGACATTGAATTCTACTCCACCTATTGCATCTACTAATTTTATTAATGCTTCTGTTCTTACTATTACATAGTATTTAATATCTAGCCCTGTTATGTTATTAACTGCTTCTAGAGTTTTTTTAGGGTCTTTATTCATACCATATAATGCGTTTATTTTTTGTGATGCTGTTGCTCTACTTGTATTTTTTCCTGTGTATGTGTCTCTTGGTATTGATAATAAGTTTGCAGTTTGTTTATTAGGGTCATAAGATGCAACTATTATTGTATCTGTTAACTCTGAGTCAATGTCTGTGCTGACTCCCATTACTAATACTTTTATTTCTTTTAAGCTTTTCTTTGTATTTTCGTCATGTCCAACTGCTGCTGCTAAAAATCCACTTAATCCTCCACCATTTTTGTATACCCTATAACCAAACCATATTCCTGTAACTATTACTAATAATATTATAAACAATAATATCTTTCTTCCTATATGTTTACTTTTTCTTTTGTTTTTCCCCTTTACTTCTTTTTTATCTATTGTTCTATTTTTCAAAATAATCACTCCTAAAAATTCATGATATTAGTATACCAAATATATAAAAAAAGTGCAACTAAATTGCACTTTTTTTCTTTAAAATTTGACTATTTTTTTATATACTATTTTTGTAATATAAGTATCTTCTATTGTTTCATTTAGTTTATTTTCTGGATTTACTTTTGTTATTACTCCCATAAGTAATATACAAATAAATACAATAATTATACCTCTTATTCCTCCATATATTATTCCACCAACTTCATTAAATTGTTTTAATATTGGCAAGTTTGCTATAAAGTCCATAAGTGAAATAACTATACTTAGAATTATTTTTACAATTAAGAATAAAACCAATGCTGTTATTGCGTAAACTGCTCCTTCTGCTATTTTTCTAGATTCTCCTGGTAACATTTCATTTCCTACATGATTTATTACTACATTGTCTTTATTATCTTCATTATTTAAGTAACTATTTGTATTTTCTACAATCGCCTCTTCTATTTTTTCATCAATTGATGTATGTGCAATTACAAAGTTTGATACTGGTTTATACACTATTAATGTTAAGATGATTGCTATAATTCCTGCAACTAGTTTAGCTCCTAATTTTACTAATCCTTTTTTATATCCTAAAAAAGCTGATAATATGATTATTGCTATTAATACTATATCAATTATAATCCCCATTTTTATTCCTCCTATAAATTTATAATTTCTACCTTATCTCTATATACAATTCCTGCTATTGAATTTGAAAGTACAATATTTGTTATTTCTTGTTCTGCTGTGTATTTTTTTATTAGCCAACCATTTGTATTAATAAATTCTACTTCTGAGCCTAAATTTAGTGCAATTGCATTATTATTTGTATATATTTCCTTTGTAACAGACTCTGCAGTATATAATGATGTACTTTTATTTTCTGAATTAATAATATTTACTACTGAATCTGCTGTAAATAATCCAGATGACTTTTCTTCTATAGTTATTGAATTATTAGCCAATTGTATAGATGCAAATGATATTTTTCTCTTACCATATTCTTGTATAGTTTCTATTGTTCCATCTTCTTTTATACAGATAATTCTATGTGCATACATACAAAGCAGTTTATTTTTTTCTTGATATTTTAAGTTTGTTATTAGTTCATTATTTTCTCCATTATATACCTGTTTTATGGAATTTTCTGCATTTTGTTTTCCTTCTTCTATTGAGATAATTTTTACATTTGATTGTATCATTGTACCTGATGTATCAATTTCTGCTATTGCTAAATACTTATTGTCATTTGATATTGATGTTGATACAGCTCTTGTTGATGACAGATATGTGTTAAATAGTAACTCTCCTTTATTGTCATACATAGCTATTATAGTTTTATAACTTGTATCTACAATTGTTACAGCTACATATCCATTTTTGTTTATATTAATTTCTGAAATATTTCCTTCTACATCTTTTTCCCAGACAATTTCTTTATCTTCTATTAGATATAGCTTTTTCCCTTTTTCTTCTGCTACTGCTAAATATCTATTACTTTCGTTAAAAATTGGTTTTGCAATTTCTAATGTAAGTTCCTTTTGCTTTTTACCTGTGTTATCATAAATTTCAAAGTTATTTTTATTCAATATTCCAATGTATTTATTAAATGCATATACATATGAATTATCAACATTTTCTATTTCTATGCTTGCTAAATTATTTTGTGTTATTTCTTTATGCAATATATATTTATCTATCCAACGTCTTACTGATTTATTATTTATATACATAGCTATTATAATTGTAAATATTATAATTAATACGACTATAATACTTGTTATTATTATTCTCTTTTTGCTAAATATTACATTTTCTGACTCTTTCCAAAAATCCTTCATTAGTTTCTCCTTTGTCCCAAAAGGGACGTTTACCTGTGGGACATGTCCCACAGGTAAACGTCCCTTTTGGGACAAATTATATCAGTTTCTTGTCTTTTTTTCAATCTTTTTCGTTAATAAAATTTGAATTATTTGAATTAGTCCTAATATTCCTAGAATTGGGTAAAGTAAATTTACTAGATTTGAAAATCCTATTTGTGAAAATAAAACTGCACTTATACATATTATTATACATTTTATATTAAAGTCTTTTTCTGTTTTAGCTGTGTTTTGTAAAAAACTGATTCCTAATGAAATTGCTGTTGTAAAAATTGCTATTAAAATGGTAATTCCGTATATGCTTTTTATTTGTGGAAATATTTTGCTAATTGCATACACTGCTGGCATTTCTAAGTTTTTTATATCTACATCTATATTTATTAATAATAAGTATATTGATAATAATAGTATTGATATTATTGCTGTTACTATTATTGATATGTATTTTATATGTTTTTCTTTTTTTATATATTTTTTTATTGAGATTAGTATTGGTATTAATAGAATGCTATTATAACTTGAATATAATATCCCTTTTATAAACCAAGCATTGTTGCTTGTATCTTTTATTAGATAATTATTTATGTTTTTTATATCTATGTATTTTAAATTTATAATTCCTATAAGCGTAATAATTAATATTAGTATTGGTATTAGTATTTCATTTACTTTTACTATTCCTTTTACATTAGTTTTTAGTATTATAAAACATATTATTGCAAAAATTGTGCTTCCTATTAGGCTATTTAGATTAAATTCTTGATTTAAGTATGCTCCAAATCCTGCTATCATTACATAAAAGCTAATTAATATAAATATATTTATTGTAGAATTAATGTACTTTTTTATTTTTTTGTTTTTTATATAATAGTTTATAAATTCATTATAGTTTTTTATATCATTGTTTTCCACAATTTGTAACACTTTGTTTATAATTATTCCAATTAGCATACTTGATATTACAATTCCTATCATGCCTTTTATTCCATAACAGAAAAAAAAAGTTTGAACTTCTTGTCCAGATGCTAAACCCGCTCCTACAAATGTTCCTATTATTACAAATACAACCTTCATAATCTCCATATAAAAAAGCCCCCTTTTATTTTATGAGGCTTTTGGGTTTGTTATGATTTTATTTTTTCCTTCTTCTTAATTGCCAAACTACAATTCCTACAATTATTATTAATATTGGCAATCCAAATATGATTATGGTTATAATTTTATGCTCTAGCTCTGTAGGTATATATGTGATGCTTCCTGTACTCTTTTTAACTGTAATGTCTTCTTCTCTGTTTGTTAAATATGAAATTGAGTTTAGTACTAGGTCTTTATTATTACGATATACAATAATTGGTGTTTGTGAGTTTTTAGTTAATGGATAATCTGATATAAAGTTATTTTCACCATATATTATTAATGTAGATGTTGTTTCTCCTATTGTTTTTTCAAATTTTCCGCCTAATAGAATTGACTCTTGTTTTTCTTCTGTTTGTGCTTTGTCTGATGTAATTGTAAAATCTTTTCTAAAGTAAGCGTTTTCACTTGTTGTAATTAAATCTGTTTTTGTTACATTTAATTCACCTAATTTTGTATCATCAACTACATTGATTTTTGTTGCATTTATAAATATTATTCCTTCTGAATTGTATATTTTATTTGTTACATCTGCATATTGTATTTCTGGCATAATTATATTAGGTTGATTTGATATTATTTTGCTTGAGTCTGTTTCTCTCACAACTCCAACTTCAAATGGATTTATTCCATAAACTGTTAATATCTTGTTTATATTTGGAAGTTCAATACTTCTTGCCATAGCTGAATTTAGCCATAATATATTTCCACCTTTATTTATATAATCTATAATTGCATTTGTTGTTATATCGTCAAAGTCAGATTCTGGTGATGTAATTATTAATGTATCGCAGTCTTCAGGCACTTTTCCTTGTGTAAGTATATCTAGTGTCTCTACTTTATTTATTTCATTTTGTAAATACATATTTAAGTATTGCATACCATTATTTAGGCTAAATGTACTATATCCATTTAAAAAGTAAACTTTTGGTAATTCTTCTATTGATACTGCTTTAATTGATGCCGTTAATTTTTCTTCTGCTATATTAATACTTTCGTAAGTTGTATAATCATATGTATATAAATCACTTGATGCTAAAACTTTTGATTGTTTTCCACTTTCTAAAATAATTCCTGTACTTCCTGTTTCTATTCCATATTTTTGTGCTAGGTCTGGTCTGCTTGTTGCGTCTGCTGTTTCTACTGATATATTTTTATTTGCCTTTTCGTATTGTCTTGCTAAGTCAAGTACAGCGTCTTCTTCTGAGTATCCTATAAAATATATATTTATTTGGTTTTCTATATTTTTAATTTGTTCTTTACTTTCCTCTGTTAATGTAAAGATTTTGTCTTCTGTAAAGTCTATTGGTGTCAATTGCAATTTTTGTGTTATTACTGTAATTGCAATAAAAGTTGCTATAATTGCAAGTACTAAGACTATTGTATATGTACTATTTATAATCCATTTCTTTTTTATTATATCAATGAATTTATTTGTTTTGTCTGTTTTCTCTTTTTTCACTTTTATCCTCCTTCTATTTTACACTTTTTCTTCTCTGTAATACTGTTATTGTTAGTAATATGCATGTAATTGTAAATGTTATAAATGTTATGGTGTCTCCTATTTCTATTTCTCCTTGTGTGTATTTATAAAACATATTTATGAAAGAGTAACTTTCTAAGTTTGTGTTAAATTCTGGTAATACCCAAGTAATTATAAAGAATCCTATTGATATAATACCAGATATAATTTGGTTTTCTGTTATACTTGATGTTAACATTCCAAATGAAATGTATGACATAGTGAATAATAGGAGTCCTAATAATGTTACAAATGTTGTTGTAAGTTTTGGTACTCCATAATGGCATAGAATTCCAAAATATATAAATGTGAAAATTTCTGTTATAGCTACAACTCCTACGGCAGCAATAAATTTTCCTAATACTATTTTTGTAATGCTGATTGGAGATGTTAATAATAATTGTTCTGTGCCTGTTTTTCTTTCTTCTGAAAATGCTCTCATGGTTAATAATGGTATTATAAATGCTAATACTAATATTGTTGGTAAACTATAGTATATATATTCGAAATTTATATTTGCATTTTCTAGCACAGTAAAATAAAATGATACACTAAATGCTATTAAAAATACACCTATAAATATGTATCCTATTGGTGAATAAAAATAAGATTTAAATTCTTTCTTTATGACTGCCCACATTGATTTTCTCCTCCTTCTATTAATTTCATGAATGCATCTTCTAGAGTTGTGTCTGCTTGTTTCATTTCAAATATTGTAATGTTTTCTTTTGCGAATTCTTTAAATATCATTTTTCTTAAATCTTTGTCATTTTCTGCTTTTATTACATATTGTTTTGTTTTGTCTTCGTTTTCTTTTATTAGTTTTATTTCTGGTATTTCTGGTATTTTTTCTTTTATAGTTTCCATTTTGTTTTCTGTATCTTCTACTGTTACATATATATTGTTGTTATTGTTTACTTTTTTCTCTAAGTTTTCTGGTGTATCTATTGCTACTATTTTTCCTTTATTTATGATAATTACTTTACTACATATTTGGCTTATTTCTGATAATATATGTGAACTTAGTATAACTGTATGTTCTTTTCCTAGTTCTTTTATTAATTGTCTGATTTCTGTAATTTGTTTTGGGTCTAGTCCGACTGTTGGTTCGTCTAATATAAGTACTTTTGGTTCTCCTACTAAGCTTCCTGCCATACTCACTCTTTGTTTATATCCTCTTGATAAGTTACGTATTAGTTTGTTTTCTACATTTTTTAGTCCTGTTTGTTCTATAATTTTTGATACTTTTTCTTTTCTTTCTTTTTTATTTACTTTTTTTAGTTCTGCCATGTAGTTTACAAATTCTTTTACTGTTAATTCTGAATATAATGGAACTCCTTCTGGCATATATCCTATTTGTTCTTTTGCTTTTTTTGGTTTTTTTGATATGTCATATCCTTCTATTATTATTTGTCCTTCTGTTGGTTCGATATATCCTGTTATCATGTTCATTGTTGTACTTTTTCCTGCTCCATTTGGTCCAAGTAGCCCTACAATTTCTCCTTCTTGGATTTGAAAACTTATGTTGTCTACTGCTGTTGTACTACCATATTTTTTAGTGATGTTTTTTACTTCTATCACGAGAATTCCTCCTTATATTTATTTTTTCTATAATATCATTTTAGTTTTTTGATGTAAAGTTTTTCACAAAGAATTCACATTACGGAAGTAGTGCTTTCGTCTTTATTGTATTTTTTGTTATTGGATAGGCTGATACCAAATTTTTGATATATTTTTCTTGACTTTTGTTTTTTTCTGTGTTATTATATTTATTGTTCATGGGTCAGTAGCTCAGTTGGATAGAGCACAGGCCTTCTAAGCCTGGGGTCGGGGGTTCGAATCCCTCCTGGCTCACCATAGTAATATTATACAATTCTAGTATAGGTTAGACGTTACTTTTAAGGTTGTAACGTCTTTTTGTTTACCAAAATTTATAATGCTCATTTAGTATAGGAGGTGATTTTTGGCTAAAATAATGATTGCTGATGTTTTATATACTACAACAGACGAAACATTTTATGTTTTAGACAATGTTCATGCTAATGCTTCCAAGTATTATGCTGAAACATTAGAAGATGTTTTTAATAAGCTTAAGCAAGATAAATGGAAACAATGTGGTAAAGTCAATAAAAGCGATGGCTTATTAGCAGATATGTTTAAAAAAGAGGAAAATTATATTGCTGTTTGGCAAGAATGAAATTCAAAATTATTATTTAAACTCAAAGATAATAAAAAACATCTCAATTTACATTATTGTATTTTGAGATGTTTTTATCTATATATGTAATTTACTTTTTAATATTTTCCTATTTTCTTAGAACATATACCAACCATTTGTTGTTATTTTCTCCACCTTCTTTATGAAAATTATAAATCCTATATCCCATCTTAGTAATAATTTCATTCAATTCTTCTTCATAAAAATATTTATAATAACGTTCTGCTCCCATATGGTACTCATTTGGAAAATCAACCCACTCTTCATCAACATCTCTGGTTTCGCGATTTATTGCATTAAAAATAAACAGTCCATCTTTTTCAAGTATGTCATATACTTTTTTCAAAACTTTCAATACATCGCTTTTAGTAAAATGAACAAAAACTCTCCAACAAAAAATAGCTGAATATTTTTCTTTAAACTCATCTTCTAATATATTAAATTTAATTGTTTTTAAACCTTTAGATTTTATTGAATTAATAAAATCCTCTGCTATATCACTTGCTGTTATTTCATATCCTAATTTTTCAATATACTTTGCATTTGTACCATCAGCAGAACCAATTTCAAAAACTTTTGCACTTTTGGGCAATGTTTCAATATTAACTCTAATAAATTTTTCTAATTGCTCACGTTTATGTTTTGCCTTCTCTGGGTCTAGATTGTCATGTTCAATACTAGTTTCTAAATATGTTTTTGCCTTCTGATTGTATACTTCGAGTGTTTTTTCGTTTTCTATACTCATTCTATATTTTCCTCGCTATCTTTTGATTTTTTGTTACTTTATTACTAATGTTAATTATCTAGTGATTCCATTAATAAAAAGTCTTTTAATTTAATATGTTTTACTGTACTTGTTGAATAGTCTATATCATCATTTGTAATAAGTATTTTCTGCGATAAGTTATCTATGTTAGCAAATGCAGAAAATTCACGATTATATGTTTTTTCTTCTGCTACACTATAAGCAACTTGTATAAAGTATTTTTTATTATTCTTTTGAGCTAGAAAATCTATTTCTTTTCCATTATTGTTAAATACATTTATATTATATCCCATATATACAAGTTCATTATAAATGATATTTTCTAAGTTATGAGTTAAATCATATCGATTATCCATACATCTGATTGAATTAAAAGCAACATCTGTATTATATATTTTTATATAGTATGCTAATTCACTTTTTGTCTTTGTTGAATATTGTTTAACAGGCTCAATTATATATGCTTCTTCTAAATAACCAAGATATTTAATAATAGTGTTGATAGAACAATTTTCGTTTTTATCTTTTATATATTTGTGAATTGATTTTGCCGAGATGATTCTACTATTTGATCTTAAAATGTAATTAACTAGACTCTTAAATAGTTTGTCCTTTTTTATTTTATATCTATTAATTAAATCATTAATAACAATTGTATCATCTAAATCACTTAAATATCTTATTCTAGCTTCGTCTGTATCAAATTCAAATCTTTTAGGAAAGCCTCCCCATACTAAATAATCTGTAATAGTGCATTCTTTTTCTAATTCTTTTGTATATTCTAAGATTTCTTTATATACAAAAGGCCTAATTTTAAATGCAACATATCTACCACTTAATTCTTTTGTGAATTCTTTTGATAATAGTTTTGAGTTTGAACCAGTAATAAATATAGAATTATCATATAGTCTTAGTGTTTTACATGCTTCTTGCCAATTTTCTATCATTTGTATTTCATCTAAAAATACATAACATTTTCCACTTTTTCTATTGCTTTCTATGTAATCAATAAGTTCATTACTATTCGAAATATTAGTTAATATTCTTTTATCTTCAAAATTTAAATAAATTAAATTATCTGTTTTTTGTTTTATTTCATTTCTTATTTGTTCTAATATAACAGATTTTCCAGAACGCCTTATTCCTGTTATGATTTTTATTAAATCTGAATCATAAAATTCACGAACTGGATTTATATAATGTTCTCTATAAATCATGTTTTTCACCTCTTACTCTATTATACTGAAAGTTTTTTAGATTGTCAATAAAATGTTTCATTTCTACTGAAATATTTTGCTGAAATTAAAAAATGTTTCACTTTAATATTATTTTTGTATTATTATACCATTCATAATTGTAACAATACCAATTTTTGAATAATAAAGTTTCGGATTTGTTAAGTTGTGGTTCACCATTATATTATTATCCGAATCCTCTAAAATGGAATAAGGAAAAACCATCTCAATTTACATTGTTGTATTTGAGATGGTTTTTATTTTAATATCTCCTTCTCTACTAATTATTTACTTAGAATCTTCTTATTCCATGTTTTTTTGCTACATTTTGGACATTTCATATATCTTATTCTACCATAATGTATTGAAAATAAAACTGAATTATAATCTGGTACATATCTATTATGACAATGTTGACATTCATAATATCCTGCATCTTTTTCAATCTTAATTGCAAATCCTACTCCTATTATAAAAATTAACATTCCTACTACCATTAATGCAATTTTTAATATTATATTCTCTATTGCAAATAAAGAGACAAATATCATAATTAGAAATGTAATTGTAGACATGTAACCAATTACATTTTCTAATAATAACATCTTCTTTGCACTATCTTCTTCTCTCCTTTTAAATTCTAATAAATTTTCTTCCACTATTTTATCATAATTACTCATTTCTATCATCTCCCCACTTAATAATTCATTTACAGTAATATCAAGTTCAGCACATAATTCAAGCATTATTGATGAATCAGGCATACCTTTTCCTGTTTCCCATTTTGATATCGCTCTATCTGTGATATTTAATTTTTCGGCTAACTGTGCTTGTGTCATATTTTTTTCTTTTCTACATTGAGCAATAAACCTACCAATTTTTACTTGATCCATATTCTTACCTCCTTAGTATTATAGTAAAAAATTTAAGTAAAAAAGTAAATATACTAATGGTTGAGTGAGGTTATTTTTTGTCTTTCACTCTAAACTTTCACCCTTTCTAATTTTATCCGTTATAGTAATATTAATACTATATCATAAATTTAAAAAATATCTCAAGTCACATTTTATTTGTGATTTGAGATATTTTTTTGTGTAGTTTAGTTTTATTATTTCTTATATATTTTTAATTTTATAAATAGAATTATACTTGCAACTATACTTAATATAACTACTAACCTAAGTAATATTATAACTCCTCCTGCATAAGGTAATGCTATTTTACTAACTGTATGGTCTTTTTGATTAGTAACTACCTTTTCTTCTTTCTTTTCTTCTACTGGCTGTTTTTCTTCTATTTTATTTTCTTCTTCCTTTTTATCGTTTTCTTCAGTATTTTCTTCTTCTATAATATAAGGTGCATTTTTTACTATCAATTCTATTTCTTTATCTTCAGTATCTACTATTTTTCCTTCTTCTGTTATTTTAAAAGTATAAATTTCTTTATTTAACATATATCCACTTGGTTGTATTGTTTGTTCTATTGTATATGTTCCTGCTTGTAAATTATTTACTTTAAATGTTCCATCATTATTTGTTTTTCCAAATTTCACAATTTTTCCATTTTCATCTCTTACTACAAAATGTGCACCTGATATTGAATTTTCCTCTAAATCTGTATTTATTATTTTTATGTCATAGTCTTCTATAATGATTTGTAGTTGACTAAATTCAATTTTAGATAATATATTACAATCATGTTGTACATAAGATGAAATTAATCCAAAGCTTTCTCCTACATGAATTGAATTGTCTAAGTCTAAATTTAATATTTCTTTTTTATCTTCTTCTACTCTTATTTTTGTTGGAGATGCTTCTACTAATAGCTCACGTAATTGTTTATTTGTTTTATTAATTCTATTTATTAATTGTCCGTAGTCTTCTACTGTTCTATAACCAGTATTTTCAAATTCATTAACATCTACATTATCTACTCTGTAAACACTTATGTCTTGTTGTCTAAATAATAAGATGTATCCTGACATTTTGTCATCTTTAATATCTGCATTAAAGATAAAACCTGCTCCATCTAATGTATGATAGTTTGCTCTTGTTTCATCTATTATAAATTTAAATGTTTTCTTTCCCTTGTTTTTATATTCTTTATAAAGGAAATCTTTATATGAATTTTGTCCATATCCATAAAAATCAATTACATCATTTTGTATGACAATATGTCTTCCATTATATGCTTTATCATTTGTAGTTGTTCTTGTATGCCAATCCCAGTAATCTTCTTGTTGCCATTCGCTCCAGTTTTCTGGTGAAATTACTGTATTGTCTGTTGCTTTTGATAATGTGCTACTTAAAAATATCAAAATTATTACAATACTCAGTATTATTGTAGACTTTGGGTGTATAAATGTTTTCCTATTTTTATAAATATTTTTATTTTTTTCCATATTCATCACCTGTTCTTATTATACCATAAATTTGTGCTTATTTCAACAGTTTTTGCTATTTACCTCCATTTTATGATTTATAGTCTAATATCTTTATATTTGGGTATAACTAAAAGTGATACTTTTCATTTTAATTTTTTTACTTTTTGTTCGATTTATATACATATTTTGGTAATATTAATCTCAGATATATCACATTTATAGTTAGTTTTATTACTTATTGAGCATTGATATACTTATTATACGTTATTTTTAACATGGAGGTATAATATGAAATCTATGAAAAAAGAAGAAATTAATAAAGAAATAGGCGAAACATTTAAAAAATATCGTTTAAGAAGTAAATTAACTCAAGAATCCATTGCAGAAAGTTTAGGTATATCTGCAAAATATATATCACGAATTGAAAATGGTACTGGTGGAGTAAAACTTGAAACACTTGTTAATTATATTAATATTCTTGGTATATCTCCTAATGTTATATTTGATAAGTTAATTGTTAATGAAAGTTTAATTCCTCAACTTGAATTATCTAAAAAGGCGAGTTTATTATCTGAAGAGAATATTAATCTTCTTAATAGTATAGCAGATTTGTTGAAATAGGGAGAGAGGGACGTTCCTTTTTTCCCTCAAAATAGGGAATAGGGGACACTCCTAGGATAAGTCTCTCATTCCCTTCACTTTTTATATTAACTAAAAAGATTTATATATTAATATTTTTAGCAAAAACATATCTGGGGTCTATCTTTGGGTCTTTGCTTGCTAATATAATATATAAATCTTTTTAAATTTAAAAATGTTAAAAGGGAATGTGAACTTATCTTAGGAGTGTCCCCTATTCCCTATTTTGAGGGAAAAAAGGAACGTCCCTCTCTCCCTATTCTCTCCAAAAAGCTTTATAAGTTTCGTAAGCTGAATATATATCAAATTTACTTGTTACTTCATAAGGTGCATGCATCGAAAGAACTGGTACACCGCAGTCTATTACATCTGCTCCTTTATTTGCTAAAATATATGCAATAGTTCCTCCTCCACCAATGTCTACTTTTCCTAATTCTGCTATTTGGTATTTAATATCATTTTTTTCTAGCACGTTTCTAATCCATGCAACATATTCTGCATTTGCGTCAGATGCTCCCGATTTTCCTCTTGCTCCAGTATATTTATTTAGGCTTATACCTTTTCCAATAAATCCTGCATTTAGTTTATCTGATACCTGACTATATATTGGGTCAAATCCTGCGTCTACATCTGATGATAACATTTTCGAGAAACAAAATACTTTATCTAGTAAATTTGGTTTGTTTATTCCAAGTTTATTTAATATTTCTGAAATAAAGAAGTCAAACATATGTGATTCCATACCAGTGTTTCCCATACTTCCTATTTCTTCTTTGTCAGATAAAATACAAATTGCTGTATTTTTTATATTTTCTAATGTCATCATAGCTGCAAGTGATGTATATGCACATACTTTATCATCTTGACCATAAGCTGCAACCATACTGCTGTCAAATCCTAGACTTCTAGCTTTAAATGCTGGTATTATTTCTAATTCAGAACTTTGTAAATCTGCTTCTATTATTCCATATTTTTGATTTAATATATTTAAAATATTTAGTTTTACTTTTTCTTTTGCATTTTCATCTGGATAAGGCATATTTCCAATTAAAACATTTAAGTTTTCACCTTCAATTCCGTCTTTTAACTTTTTTTCCATTTGCTCTTGTGCTAAATGTGGTAATAAATCTGTAATTGTAAATATTGGGTCATCTTCGTCTTCTCCAATATTAATTGTAACTTTCTCTCCATTTGGTTTTACAATTACTCCATGGATACTTAATGGGATTGTTGTCCATTGGTATTTTTTTATTCCTCCATAGTAATGAGTTTTTAGATATGCCATATCTGTGTCTTCATATAATGGGTTTGGTTTTAAATCTAGTCTTGGCGAATCTACATGTGACCCAATAATGTGAAGTCCTTTTTCTATATCTTCTGTACCAATTATACCTAAATACATACTTTTTTCTCTGTTTACAAAATATACTTTATTTCCTGGTTCTAAAGTTTCATATTCAGCAATGTCTTTATATCCATTTTCTCTTGCCATTTTAATTGCTTCTGTTATGAATTCTCTTTCTGTTTTTGCTTTATTTAAAAAATTCATATAGTCTTTTGTAAAATTGAAAATTGTTTCTTTTTGCCTTGTGTCTGTTGTCTCCCATCCATTTATTTTTTTGTAAGATAATTTTTTTTCTAAATTTTCTTCCATTTTTTCCTCCTCATTAGTTTTTTTTAGTATATCACTTTATTTTTTATTTTTCCACTTTTTTTTGTATTTATTATATTTTTTAGTAAATAATATTATTACTATTATTTCTAGGAGGAATTTATGAATTCTTTATGGTTAAGTGAAAATTTTCAAATTAAATATGATAAAAGTTTAGATTCTAATATCACTTGTGATGTTTGTATTGTTGGTGCTGGAATTTTTGGTCTTACTTGTGCTTATTATTTATCAAAAGCAGGTTTAAAAGTAGTTGTAATAGATAAAAGTGGTATTGCTCAAAAGACAACTGGACATACTACTGCTAAAATTACTTCTCAACATGGGTTGTTTTATACTTATTTGATTGATACTTATGGAGAGCAATTTGCTAGAGATTATTTATTTGCTAATGAAGATGCTATTAAAAATATTAAGGATATTATTGATTTGGAACATATTCGTTGCGATTTTGAAAAACAGTCTAGTTTTGTTTATACAACTAATCCATCAGAAGTAAATAAAATAAAAAAAGAAGTTGATAATATTAATAGTTTAGGCTTTTCTGCTAATTTTGCTACTAAAACAGGTTTACCTTTTGAAATTGCAGGAGCTGTTCAATTTCCTAATCAGGCTCAGTTTCATCCTTTAAAATATGTTGATGGTTTGCGTAAATGTATTTTGAAAAATGGTGGTGAAATATATACTAATACTGCTGTTTATGATGTTAAAAATGAAAATGGTGAATTTAATTTTTTAACTATTGGTGGAACTATACATTCTAAATATGGCATTTTAGCTTCTCATTATCCTTTTTTGAATTTCCCTGGAATGTATTTTTTAAAGATGTATCAATCATCTTCTTATGTAATTGGGATTGATACTAAAAAAACTTTGTGGAATGGTATGTATATTACTGCTTCTTCTCCTACCTATTCTTTTAGAACTGCTACTTATCAAGGTAAAAAGATTCTTTTATTAGGTGGAGCTGACCATAAGACTGGTACTCCTGTTACTCCTGCTCAAAGTTATGAGTCTTTAGAAACTTTCGCTAAAAGCATATATCCTAATTGTGATGTCTTATTCCATTGGGATACTAGAGATTGTATTACTTTAGATAAAATTCCTTATATTGGTTTGTTTTCTAATTTAATTGATAATCTTTATGTGGGTACTGGTTTTAATAAGTGGGGCATGACTTCTTCTAATGTCGCTGCTAATATTGTTTGTGATGAGATTTTGGGAAAAGAAAATGAGTATGCTTATGTTTTTGATTCTAATCGTGTTAATCCTATTAAGAATCATACTGAAATGAAAAATATGTTGGTAGAATCTGCTCAGTCTTTATTTCTTAAGAAAGTGAAAGATGCTTCTGTTTCTTTTGATGATATTGCAAATGATTCTGGTGGTATTATTGAAATTAATAAGCAAAAAATAGGTATTTATAAGAGTCCTTCTGGAGAGCTTTTTGCTGTTAAACCTGTGTGTACACATTTAGGTTGTTTGCTTTCTTGGAATGATACTGATAAAACTTGGGATTGCCCTTGTCATGGCTCTCGTTTTGATTTTAAAGGTAATAATCTTTATGACCCTGCTTTTAGAAATTTGGATAGTTATAATTTAAATTTTTAAATATTTTTGGTTTTTTATTGACTTATGGCATTGTTTTTGCTACAATTTCTTTAAATTCATATATTTATATATTATTTGTTGAGCTAGATTTCTTCTTTTACGATAAATCTAGTTCTTTTTTTATGACTTTGATTTTTATGGTTTTTGTATAATATTTCGCTTGTTTCGTAAGCTTTTCTTGATTTTTTTCCATTTTTTGTGTTATAATATAGTTACCATAATATTTCTAAGGAGGATAAAGATATGGACAACAATGTGGCAAATCGTTTAATAGGCATGTTTGGTGTAGATGAATTCTGCAAGCGGGTTAAACCGTACTATTGGCCAGAATATGTAAAAAAAGATTTATCTAAAAGCATATCTTGGCAGATAAATCTGTAAACATACCCACATATGCTAACTGAGTATCACTCCTTAAGCAGTATAGAGTATATACTTGGTACCCCAGTTTTCATTAAGAAAGCTGGGGAATTCTTTTGCTTTTTAAACGTCAAAAATAAATTATGTAAATACTTTCATATTATGTAAAATAATGGAATGGTAGGTACAACTGATTTAATGAAATATACTAATATATCTAAAAATACCATTTTAAAAATTTTAAAAGAATTTGAACATATTGGTTTGATAGAATGGGTTGGGACAAATGAATTTGATCCAATGAAGAAATGTAGAATTAAATAATAAAAATCATAAAAGTGAACAGTGTTGAATGGTTTTAAACGGTTTTGAACGGTTGTAAATAGTGATGAACGAATTTTATAAAAGTAATAAAAAAGTACTGAAACCTAATATTTTCAGTACTTTTCTGGTCGAGGTGACAGGGATCGAACCTGCGACCTCATGGTCCCAAACCACGCGCGCTACCAACTGCGCTACACCTCGATAAATTTTTAAATACTAATATATATTATCACAATTATTAGATAAATTCAATAGTTTTTAATAAAATTTACTTAATTTTAAAAATCAGATCTGCCAAAAAGCACTTTTACTTATAATTTTGGCAGACTACATATTATAAATTATATAAATTTTCATCAACTAAAAGCTTTACCCTCTTTTGAGTTCTCTCATTGTTAGACTTTAAAGCCTCCTCTATAAATTCAGGATGATTAATCAAAAATTCTCTCATAGTTGTATAAGAGTCTCTATAAAAACCTTTTAGCATATTTAATTGAGTTTCATTAATTATATTTAATTCAAAAGCTTTCTCAAAAAGTAAATCATCAACAACTGCAAGAGGAATTGTTTTAATATTCTCTTTTTCAAGAACCTCTGTACCACCTTGTTTTCTGTCTACAATATAACAAGTCCAAGCTAGATTACCATTTAAATTTCTGATTGCAGGAATCCATGAGCGAACATAGTTAGATGCTGCAGTAACTAAATCAGATGCATTTAAAACTTTCTTTCCTTCTAAATCAAATACTTTTTCAGTAGATGTAAAATTATATGGACTAACAAAAGTTTCTAAGTCTTTAAATATAGTAAGATGTGGCTTCTTTAATATATATGCAATCATATTAGAAAAATACCAGTCTCTTCTTTCTCCTCCAGAAATATAATCAATTTCATCAATATTAACATTATTTTTTATAGCTTCTACCATAGTATCAATTGTATATTTGTATATATTATTCTTTTGATACTGTTTCATAACTTCATCAAACACTTTTTTAGGTAAATTTGGTCTATCTTCAAGTAGAGTATCTATGTAACTTAAAAATTCTGTCGCTTCCTTTTCATTTCCATAAAGAAAATGTGTATTTACAAAATATGGAGAAATTGTTCCAGAAGTTAGAAAAAATGGTTTGTTCTCCTCACAAAACTTCACAGCTTTTGTTTCAAATAAATATGACATTATATCAGACATATTCTTAACCTCCTTTAATTTTATAATGTAATTGTAAACGTAAAAAATTAAAAAGTCAATAAACGTATTGTAAATATATTTATAAAATGATAAAATGCTTTAAGTAACTTGTAATATATTTTAAAAGGAGGAATTTTAATGAAAACATTACTAAAAAATGGAACATTGATTGACTACAAAACAAGCATATTTGAAAAATATGACATACTAATACAAGATGACAAAATTTCAAAAGTCGAAAAAAATATACAAGATGAAGCAGATACAACAATAGATTGTACTAATTTGAATATTATACCTGGAATGATTGATATTCATTGCCATTTAAGAGAACCTGGTTTTGAATATAAAGAAACAATCGAAACAGGTGCTAAAAGTGCCGTTTGTGGTGGTTTTACTACTATTTGCCCTATGCCAAATACTAAACCTACTCCTGATAGCACTATTATTTTGCAAAAAATAATAGATGAAGCTAAAAGAGTAAATTTATGTAATATCTTGCCTTATGCTTCTGTAACAAAAGGGGAAAAAGGCGAAGAGCTAGTTAACTTTGAAGAACTAAAAAATGCTGGAGCTATTGCTTTTTCTGATGATGGAATGCCTGTTGTAAATAGTAACACGATGAGACAAGCCATAATAGAAGCTGATAAATTAGGTACTTATGTTGCATCACATTGTGAAGAAAAATCAGTATCTAAAGGTGCTATAAATGCAGGAAGTATTGCTGATGAGTTAGGTGTAGAAGGTGTATTACCTGAGGCAGAGGAAATAATGGCTGCAAGAGAAATTGTTATTTCAGAAACAAATAATGTAAGAGCTCATATCTGTCATATTAGTACAAAAACATCTAAAAATATGATAAGAGACGCTAAAAAAAGAGGTGTAAAAATAACTTGTGAAACATGTCCTCATTACTTTACATTTACAGTGGATGAAGTTAAAAAGTCAGGAACAAATGCAAAAATGAATCCTCCTTTAAGAGAAGAAAAAGATAGATTAGCAATAATAGAAGGTCTAAAGGAAGGAACAATTGACTGTATAATAACTGACCATGCTCCTCATTCAGAAGATGAGAAAAAACAAGATTTATCAAAAGCTCCTAATGGAATAATTGGTTTTGAGACAGCTTTATCTGCAGAAATAATGAATTTGATAGATACTGGTGATTTAAGTTATTTAGATTTAGTTAGATTAACTTCATATAATCCTGCAAATTTATTAAAGATAGACAGAGGTTCTATAGAAGTTGGAAAAGTTGCTGATATAACAATATTTGACCCAAATGAAAAATATGTTTACACAAAAGAAATGATTGTTTCAAAAGCTAAAAATAGTCCTTTTATTGGTAAAACTTTAAAGGGTAAAGTTAAATATACTATTGTTAATGGAAAAGTTGTATATAAAGAAAGATAGGAGAATGTTATGCAAAACCAAATTGATAGATTAATAGAAAAAATCAAAGAAACGAATAACCCTACTGTAATAGGAGTAGATACCAGATATGATATGGTACCAGATTGCGTAAAAAATAAATACTTTAAAGACATAAAAGGTATGTGTAGTGCAATGCTAGAATATAGCAAAGCTTTAATAGATAGTACTTATGATATTATTCCTGCTGTTAAATTACAAAGTGCATATTTTGAAATGTATGGAGTAGAAGGAATCAAATTATATAAAGAAATGATTGACTATTGCAAAGAAAAAGATATGGTTGTTATGGCAGATGTTAAAAGAGGAGATATTGGTTCTACTTCTGCTGGATATTCTAAAGCATATTTAGGCAAAAATACAATCAATGAAAAAGAAGAAGGAATTTTTGATGTTGATTTTGCAACAGTTAATCCATATATGGGTTCAGATTGTATAAATCCTTTTGTTGAAGATTGTAAAAAATATGATAAAGGAATCTTTGTGTTAGTTAAAACTTCAAATAAATCATCAGGAGAATTGCAAGATTTAAAGACTGAAGATGGTGAAGAAATTTATAAAAAAGTTGCTAAGTTAGTAAATACTTGGGGAAAAGACTTAATTGGTCAATATGGATATAGTTCTGTATCAGCAGTAGTTGGAGCAACATATCCAAAACAATTGAAAGAACTAAGGGAACTTATGCCACATTCTTATTTCTTAATTCCTGGATATGGTGCTCAAGGTGGAAAAGCTGAAGATATTGCTTTAGGATTTGATGAAAATGGATTAGGTGGAATAGTAAATGCTACAAGAAGTTTAATGTGTGCTTATAAGTCAAATTTATGGAAAGATAAATTTAAAGAAGAAGATTATGCAAAAGCTACTAGAGCTGAAGCTATACGTATGAGAGATGAATTAAATAATGCTATAAATAAGTAAGGAGGATATGTTATGCCTGTAAATGTTAAATCAAAATTGATTTCAAAAGAAGAATTAAAACCTGGAATCTTTAAATTTAGTGTACAAGCTGATAAAATAGTGACCACTGCTAAACCAGGAAATTTTATAGAAATACGCGTAAATAATGATATAGAGCCATTTTTAAGAAGGCCTATTAGTATTTATAATATGGATAAAGAAAAAGGAATATTGGAATTTATATTCCAAGTAAAAGGTAAAGGTACAAAAATTTTATCAGAAAGAAATGAAGGCGAGTTAATAGATATAGTTGGGCCTTTAGGATTTGGTACTTTTAAATATTCAGATTATAAAAACTTATCAATAATTGGTGGAGGAATTGGTGTATTTCCTCTATACGAATTAGCTAAAAATGCAAAGCAAGATGATAAAAATGTTAATATATATTTAGGCTTTAGAAATAAAGATTTAGTTGTATTAGAAAAAGAATTTGGACAAGTTTCTAATAATTTAACTATTACAACAGATGATGGTAGTTATGCTCAAAAAGGTTTTGCAATAGATTTTTTAAGAAAAGATATAGAGGAAAATAAAGTTGATTGTATTTATGCATGTGGACCATTACAGATGCTTAAAGCTGTAAGAGAGCTTGCTATTGAAAAAAATATACCTTGTCAAATTTCTTTAGAAGAGAAAATGGCTTGCGGACTTGGTGTATGTTTAGGATGTGCTGTAAAAACTGCCAAAAGTCCACAAGAGGCGCCAGAATATTGGCATGTTTGTAAAGCTGGTCCTGTATTTCAAGCAAAAGATGTTGATATATAGTTGGAGGTACAATAGATGCCAGGTTTTGTAATACATATAGCAGTAGCTAAGCAATATTTTAATAAACATAAATTTAAAATAAAAGATGAAGAAGAATTTATAAAGGGGTCTATTGCTCCTGATTTAGATGACACATTAACACAAATTTCTAATGATAAAAATAAATCCCATTATGTAAAGTGGTATGTTTTGCCTGTTGAAATTAATATAGACGAATTTTTGGCAGATAAAAATGTAGATATTAATAGTGATTATTGGAAAGGATATTTATTGCATTTACTAACTGATTATTACTTTTATAACTATATTTTTAAAGATGAAGCTTTAAAGGTTGAATCTAACAATGATTATTTTTATTATGATTATGATTGCTTAAATTCTGAATTGATTGAAAAATATAATGTACCTTTATATGAAAATATTAAAAAATATGTGCACTGTATAAATAAAAAACCTAAATATTTAGATAAGACTAAAATAATTAATTTTATTGATAAAGTGTCTGATTTAGACTTAGAAAATGAAATAAAAATTGTTAATAAAAAAGGAATGGAGGGACTAATAGATGAATACAAAAATTAATTTTGCTGGAATTGAAATGAAAAATCCAGTAACTGTAGCTTCTGGTACTTTTGGATATGGAAGGGAATTTAGTAACTTTTTTGATTTAAGTAAATTAGGAGGAATTATAACAAAAGGAACTTCTCTAAAGCCTAGAAGTGGTAATAAACCACCTAGAGTATGTGAAACTCCAAGTGGTATGTTAAATAGTATAGGACTTCAAAATCCTGGAGTAGAATATTTTGCAACAAATGACTTACCCTTTTTAAGGAATTTTGATACTGCTATTATTGTTAATGCTTGTGGAAGTAGTATTGATGAATATGTTGAACTTTGCAAGATTTTAAATACTTTAGATATTGATGGTGTAGAGTTAAATCTTTCTTGCCCTAATGTAAAAGCTGGTTGTATGGCTTTTGGAAATACTTATGATGGCGTAAAGGAAGTAACTAGTAAGGTTAGAAAGGTTTTGGATAAGCCCTTAATTGTAAAGTTAACACCTAATGTAACTGATATTGCTTCAATTGCAAAAGCCGTGGAGGATGCTGGTGCAGATGGAGTTTCTTTAATAAATACCTTACTTGGTATGAAAATTGATATTGATAAAAGAAGACCAGTTCTTGCTAATAATACTGGTGGTCTTTCAGGTCCTGCTATTAAGCCTGTTGCAGTTCGTATGGTATATCAAGTAGCCCAGGCTGTTAATATTCCAGTTTTAGGTATGGGTGGTATTGTTAATGGCGATGATGTTATTGAGTTTATGCTTGCAGGTGCAAGTGCCATTTCTATTGGTGCTGGTAACTTTATTAGTCCAACTACAAGTATTGATACTATTTCTAGTATTGAGGATTATATGAAAAAGTATAGTATCGAGGATATTAATGATATTATTGGTAAAGTTGAAATGAATTAGTTTTTATTGGTTAGGGAGCGTTTTTCTATAAAGATTGCTCTCTTATTTTATATTTTTTCTGATTTTACTTGAAAAATCTATAAATTCAACGTATAATATGTATGGTGTTTTATTTATATTATATGCGCTTGTAGTTTAGCTGGATAAAATGCAGGCCTACGAAGTCTGAGACCGGGGGTTCGAATCCCTCCAGGCGCACCAAACTCTCAAGTTAGCATGAGAGTTTTTATTTTTTAACAGACTAATATTTCTTTCATTTTTTGTTTTATAATACCTAGTTCTGTATTTCTTTTTAAAAATGTTTTTCTAATTGCTTCTTTCAAGTATCGCTATCATAAGATTTATTTATTATCAAATAGTATAAATCATAGTAGTCCTTCATTCTACTATTTAATACTCCTCTTTCAATAACTGTTTGATATTTTTCAGCAATTATAGTTTCTATAGGATATGTTATAATTTGTAATGTTCTATCTTCAAGAAGCATTTTGTAGTTATATTCTATCTCTCGCGGTGTAATAACATCTCGATTTGCTATATCAATACTTAGTTTACTTTTATTCCTTCAAATATAGCAATAAGATTGTATTTTAATCCATCATAAGTATCTTCTTTCCTTATTGGTTTAAAATTTTTTATAGTAAAAGTTACATTATCATCTATATTAATTGATAATATTTCTGTTAATACTTCATATAGCTTCTCATCTGTTAGGTCAATCCCCTTTATACATGTATCCATATCCATAGTAGTTCTAGTATCAATTCCCATAATTGATGATAGTAGTAAACTACCTTTTAAAATAAAATTGTATTTACATTTAGATATACTTAACCTTTCCAAAATTCTCCCAAACATATAGTTTTGTAGTACTTTATTAACTGTAATATTATTTTTATTAGCAGTATTTCTTTCCCTATCCATTAAACTTTTGTAATTTTTTATCATATTATTAACTCTATGAATATTTGCAATATCTTTACAATATCCTAAACTATTATTTCTTGTAGTTGTTATATCAAGTTCGTCTGGAGTTCTTTCTGTTTTATTAAGAAGATATAACGCTGTATTAAAAGAGAAAACGATGTTAGGATGTTTTATTTGAAATTTATCTTTTATTCTAAATAAACAAATTATCTTATTTCACACATTTTTCTCTTTTGAATATTTATATTTAGAGGTGATAATATGAATTTTGATGAAGAAATTGATAGACATGATACATTTAGCCTAAAATATGATTGCAACAAAAGAAGAAATAAACCTGAAGATGTATTTCCAATATGGGTTGCAGACATGGACTTCAAATGTCCAGAAGAAATTTTAAAAGACTTACGACAAAAAGTTGATTTCGGAATTTTTGGATATTCTGAACCAAATGAAGAATATTTTCAATCATTACATAATTGGTATTTTAATAACTTTAATGTTAATTTAAAAACTGATTGGGTAGTTATGACTCCTGGAATTGTATTTGCATTAGCTATGGCAGTAAAAGCATTTACTAAAGAAAATGATTACATATTAATAAATAATCCTGTATATTATCCTTTTTCCGAAGTAATTATAGATAACAATAGAAATGTAATTAGCAGTGATTTAGTCTTAAATAATTCTCATTATGAAATAGATTTCGAGGATTTTGAAAATAAAATCAAAAAATATAAAATTAAATTATATTTTTTGTGTTCCCCTCACAATCCAGTTGGTAGAGTCTGGACTAAAGAAGAATTAGATAAAATAATTAAAATATGTAAAGAAAACAATGTAATAATTGTAAGTGACGAGATTCATTCAGATTTTGTTTGGAAAGGTAAACATACTTGTTTACTAAATTATGAAGAATATTTGAATAATATTATTGTTTGTACATCTCCAACAAAAACCTTTAATTTTGCTACTTTGCAAATTTCTAATATTTTAATTCCAAATAATGAATTACGTTTAAAATTTAAAAAAGAAATTGATAAAGCAGGTTATAGTCAATTAGGGTTAATGGGAATTGTTGCTTGTAATTCAGCATACAAACATGGTTTACCTTGGCTTAATGAACTACGAAATTATTTGAAAGAAAATATAAGTTTTGTAGATACATTTCTGAAAGAAAAACTTCCTAAAGTAAAACTTATTAAGCCTGAAGGAACTTATCTACTTTGGTTAGACTTTAGGGCTTTAGGACTTTCAGATGAGGATTTGAATTTTGCTATTTTAAATAAAGCTAAGCTATGGCTTGACTCTGGCTCTATGTTTGGAAAGTCTGGTCAAGGCTTCCAAAGAATAAATATTGCTTTACCAAGAAAGAAATTGCAATGGGCTTTAGAACAATTAGAAAAAACTTTTAAATAATTATTCTGCTAATAACTCATAAAATGAATTTTATAAAATATATTTTTATGAGGTGTTTTGGTTGATAATTAAATCATATAAAATAAATAGAAAAATTGTTTCTTCTATTTTAGGCATTTTCATAATTGCTATTTTTATCTCTAGCTATGGAATATTTTCTTATGGTATTACAACTTTTCCACTTTGGGATAAAAATTCTAATATTAATCTAGAAGATAATGAAGATTATATCAAATGGGTTGATTTTAAAGTTACTGCTTATGCATTAAATAGAACTGCTAAATTAGATATTGATTCCCACAACTCTGATTCTGATGTTAAATATAATTGGATTGAACTTTTATCTTATCTTGCTTGTAAAAATGGTGGGAATTTTAAGAAATTTAATGAAGGTCATTTAAATAAGTTAATACAACAATTAAATTCTGGAAAATCAATGGAAGAAATAACTAAGGATATGAAATATTATTCTTACTATTATGAGAGTTATTCTGCCGTTTTAAGCGGATTTATTGGTAACTATTCAGTTGAAGTAGAAAATTCTGATGGCACAACTTCTTTTAATGATAAGTATGGAATTAAGGCTTTTCTTCCTATTGCTAAAAATTATTCTTTTAGTCATTACGATGATTTTGGTGCATCTAGGTCTTATGGTTTTAAAAGAACTCATTTAGGAAACGACTTAATGGGAAGTATTGGAACTCCTATTATAGCTGTAGAGAGTGGTACTATAGAGCATTTAGGTTGGAATCAATATGGTGGATGGAGAATTGGTATTAGGAGTCTTGATGGAAAAAGATATTACTATTATGCTCATCTAAGAAAAGACCATCCTTATGCTGCATGCTTAAAAGAAGGCGATTCTATAACAGCTGGAGATGTAATTGGATATTTAGGAATGACTGGTTACAGCTTAAAGGAAAATGTTAATAATATTAATGTTCCTCATCTTCATTTCGGTATGCAATTAATATTTGATGAATCACAGGTTGAAGGAAATAATGAAATTTGGATTGATGTATATCAAATAATTGAATTTTTAAGGCAAAATCGTTCTAGTGTATTTATGAATAATCTTGATACAAAGGATTTTGTTCGTAAATATAATTTTAAAACGTGAGAAAATATGAGAAAATGTGAGAAAGTGTGCCAAAGGGGACGTGCTTTTTATCCCTTTAAATAGGGATAAAAAGCACGTCCCCTTTGGCACACTTTCTCACATTTATTTTTTTCCGCAATATAATATTTAGATTTTTATTAACTTTTCCCCTTGAAATTTGAAGTGAGACCATTTCATTTGGATTTTTGCTATAAAGATATTCTCTTAAATCATTCATTGTATTTAGTTCATTTCCATCTATCGAAACTATAATGTCTCCTTCTTTAAGTTCACTATTAGAAGCTGGTCCATTTTTTAATATTTGTGCTACGTAAATACCTCTTCCAAAGTTTATACTATTATTTAAATATGGTATAACTTCTTTATCATATGCATAAACCCCTAATGTAGCTTGTTCAAAATTTCCTTTTTCTACAAAACTATTTATAACTGCTTTTACTACATTAATTGGAACTGCAAATCCTATTCCTTCTGCTGATGATATTTTTACAGTATTTATTCCTATGATTTCTCCATTTGGATATATTAGTGGACCTCCACTATTTCCTGGATTAATAGTTGCATCTGTTTGAATTAAATCTGACATATAAGCTATATTGTTTTCTTCTTCTAATTTAATTGTTCTATTTTTGCTACTAATGATGCCTGATGTAACTGTTCTTCTAAACTCAAATCCTATTGGGTTTCCTATTGCATATACTGTTTCTCCAACTCTTATTTTATTTGAATCTCCTAATGTTACATATTTTAAATCTTTTGCCTCTATTTTTGTAATAGATAAATCTAAATCACTATCACTCCATACGACTGTTCCATCATAAGTACTTCCATTTTCCAAAGTTACATAGCATGTACTGTACTTGCTACCTGTAACATGCTCATTGCTTAGAATATATCCATTACTAGATACTATCATCCCTGTTCCTAAACCTAGTGAAGTCTCATTGTTACTTGAAAATATTGATGAACCATTATCTTTTAATTTAGAAATCCCTACTACACTTTT
This sequence comes from uncultured Clostridium sp., assembly GCA_948441945.1. GTDB lineage: Bacteria > Bacillota > Clostridia > TANB77 > CAG-508 > CAG-269. Next base: position 52,361 of record CAOJQV010000004.1, read on the forward strand.
CATCGTCTCTTCTAAAATATCTGCAATTTTTGTACTATTTTCTGTTTCTTTTTCCACAGTTTGTGCTTTTACTGTGGATTCAGTTTTTTGTGCTTCGTAATTTAATTCACTAATATCTATTTTTTGATATGTATAATATAAGTAAATAGATATTAATGTTAAAACTCCTAATATAGCAATGCCCACTATTACTCTTTTTGATTTACTTTTTCTTTTTACACTTCTTACTTTCATAACTCCTCCTTAGTTTTATTCTTTCCTATTTTTTATTTACTTAAACAGTTATTTCTTGATTTTTTTATTGATAATGAATATAATTATTGTAATTACAGATTAGGGGTGAATTTATGGCAAAAGAGAATAATAATTATCGCATTTTAATGATTAGTAATGAAAAAAATTTAATTAATAAATTATCAATTGTATTTGAAAGTTCAAAATATACTTTTGAGCTTGTTCGTGAGCCTTTAGAGGGATTAAGAAAAGTTAGAGAAATAAATTATGATTTAGTTATAATTAATTTTGATTTTTCAAAGGAAATTTTAAAAACATTAATTAATAAAATCCGTTTTTTTGATGCTTTTGCTTATATTATGCTAGTTTGTAATTACGATAATATGGAAGATACTCTTAATGTTGTTAAAAATTTTGATATTCAATCTTATTATAATAAAGATGATGATATTAAACAATTTATAATTCTTGTAAACCTAATTTGTAATTCAATTTATGAATTTAATAGAATTAATTTAGATTTGGATAATTATGATAATGAATATAAATCTCCTTATTTAAGTACTGTTCAGATTTTAAGAAATATTGTAGAATATAAGGATATGTATACTATTAGGCATTCTTTTAGAGTTTCTAAATATGCTACTTTAATTGGAAAGTACATGAAACTTTCTCGCAATGACATCAAAACTTTAAAAGTTGGAAGTATGTTTCATGATATTGGTAAAATAAGTACACCAAATAATATACTTTTAAAAAATGGTTCTTTAAATTCAAATGAATATCTACAAATTAAAGCTCATCCATTAGTAGGGTCCCATATTCTTTTCCCTACTAGGATATATGATAAGGCTATACCTATTGTTAAATTTCATCATGAAAGATTTGATGGAAATGGCTATCCTGCAAAGTTAGAAGGTGAGTCTATACCTTTCTTAACTAGAATTGTAACAGTTGCAGATACTTTTGATGCTATGACTTCAAAAAGAACTTATCGTGATTCTTTACCTTTAGATACTGTTATATCTGAGTTCAAAAAAAATAGGGGTACTCAATTCGACCCTGAAATAACTGATGTTTTTTTGGACATTTTGGATAATCATTATAATGAGATTGAGAAAATTCAAAAAAACGGGAGATGGGGACGTTCCTTTTATCCCTCTAAATAGGGAATAGGGGACACCCCTTTGGAAAAAAACTTTCCAAAGGGGTGTCCCCTATTCCCTATTTAGAGGGATAAAAGGAACGTCCCCATCTCCCTATATTCCTTTCATTGATAATGCTACTTTTTTTCTCTCCATATCAATTTTTATTACTTTTACCTTTACTATATCTCCTACTGCTACCAAATCAGAAGGATTTTTTATGAATTTTTCGCTCATTTCTGATATATGTACTAGACCATCATATTTTACTCCAATATCTACAAATGCACCAAAGTCTATTACATTTCTAACAGTTCCTGTTAAAATCATTCCTTCTTTTAAGTCTTCTAATTTTAATACATCTGAACGTAAAATTGGCTTAGGCATATCTTCACGTGGGTCTCTTCCTGGTTTGCTTAATTCTGATATAATATCTGTTAATGTCATTTCTCCTATTTCAAGATCTTTTGCTTTTTTCTCTACATTTACATTTTTTAGTTTTTGTTTTATTTCTTCTAATTTTTGTTTTTCTTTTAAATCTTCTTTATTAAATCCTAAAGATTTTAATAAGTTTTCTGTTGCTTCATAACTTTCTGGGTGTACTGCTGTAATTTCTAATGCATTTTTTCCATCTATTATTCTTAAAAATCCTGCACATTGTTGATATGCAACTTTTCCTAACTTTGGTACTTTTAAAAGTTCTTTTCTTTCTTTTAATTTTCCATTTTCATCTCTATATTTTACAATGTTTTTAGCAATTGTACTATTTATTCCAGATACATAAGAAAGTAATGATGGTGTTGCTGTATTTACATCTACTCCTACTTTATTAACACTGTCTTCGACTACTCCTGTAAGACTTTCTGCTAATGTTTTTTGATTTACATCATGTTGATATTGACCAACTCCTATTGCTTTAGGGTCTATTTTTACAAGTTCTGCAAGTGGGTCTTGTAGTCTTCTTGCAATTGAAATTGCTCCTCTTATTGATACATTTATGTCAGGATATTCTTCTGTTGCAAGTTTTGATGCTGAATATACAGATGCTCCCGCTTCGCTTACAATTATATAATGAACTTCTCTCTTTGCTTCCTTTATCATATCTGAAACAAACATCTCAGATTCTCTTGAAGCTGTACCATTTCCTATTGCTATCATGTCGACTTTATCTTTTTCAATTAATTTTAGTAATTCTTTTTTTGCACCTTCAACATCATTTTGTGGTTCTGTTGGATATACTGTTGTATAATCTAAAACTTTACCAGTTTCATCTATAACTGCTATTTTACATCCAGTTCTATATGCTGGGTCAAATCCCATAACAGTTTTACCTTTTATTGGCGCTCCTAACAATAGTTGTTTTGCATTTTGACCGAAAACTTTAATAGCTTTATCCTCCGCTTTTTCTGTTAAATCTGAGCGGATTTCTCTATCAATTGATGGTTCAATTAGTCTTTCAAAACTGTCTAATATTGTGTCTTTTAGTATTTGTGTGAATTGTGTTTCACCTTTTATTATATCTTTTTCCATATATAATAAAATTTTATCTTGAGGCTTTTCTATTTTTACTTTTAAAAATTCTTCTTTTTCCCCTCTATTTATCGCTAAAATCCTATGGCTTGGTATATATTTTATTGCTTCACTATAATCATAATACATTTCATAATTAGATTTTGCTTCTTCATCTTTTGCTTTTGTTTGTATAAGCCCTTCCCTATAACATAATCTTTTTATTTCTTTTCTATATTTTGCATTATCAGATATGTTTTCGGCTATAATGTCTAGGGCTCCCTGAATTGCATCTTCTACAGTTTCTACAACTTTATCTTTATTTTTCTTATCTTCTTCTGATAAACTGTCTATGTTTATATATTCTTTTGCAATTTCTAATATTGATTTTGTCTCTTTTTGATTTATAATAATTTCAGCTAAAGGCTCTAATCCTTTTGCTTTTGCAACTGTAGCTCTTGTTTTCTTTTTTTGTTTATATGGTCTATATATATCTTCAACTTCTGCTAAAGTTTTTGCTATTGCAACTCCTTGTAGTATTTCATCTGTCAATTTTCCTTGTTCATCAATAGATTTTATAACTTCTTCTTTTCTTGTTTCTAAGTTTCTTAAATAGTTTAGTCTTTCTCCAAATGTTCTTAGTACTTCATCACTTAGTCCACCTGTTACTTCTTTTCTGTAACGTGCAATAAATGGTATTGTATTTCCTTCATCTATTAATTTAATTGTGCTTTCTACTTGTGATGTTTTTATATTTAACTCTTCTGCTATTGTTTTTATTATTTTTTCCATTGTTTTTCCTCTTTCTTATTAATCTCTGCTTATTTCATCTTTGTCTACAAATTGTTGCATTTGTTCAATAAATATATGAGCTGGTATTGTTTTAATTTCATCTGCTATTTCATCCTCATTTATTCTTATTCCACACCTTAATATTCCTATTCTTTCAGATGATTTTTGATGATAATCGCTTCCTCCTGTATTGCTAATTAAATTTCTTTCTTTGCAAAATTTTTGTATATGTTCTTTATTTTTTCGATATTCCTCTTCTGTTTCCATTGCAAAACTATAAAGAGCTTCTATTCCATCTATATTTTTTTGTGCACATTTATTTATATATTCATCTACATTATCATTATAACTTGCATAAGGATGAGCTACTTCTACAATTGCTCCTACTTTGTGCATTTCTTCTATAACATCTTCTAATCTTGGTTTAAATATAGCTGTATTAAATGAAAACGGGGTATCTTCAGGTCTTACAAGTTCACTATTAAACCAGTTTAATCTTTCTAATATATCTGAAAAAGATATTTTTGAGTATACTAATGCATTTTGTATTTGCATTAGTTCTTCTTTTAAATTTTTATCATTTTTAATACACTCTTTTATTTGTTCGGCTATACTGTAATATAATGCTAGTTTCATTCTTTTACTATCTTCTTTAGGTATAGATTCACTTTTTAAGCTACTTAAATTATTATTTACTTCAAAGAATTCACTATCCTTTTCAAAGAATTTGCTATATAATTCTGCATTTATTAGTTCTAAACTTTCATCATCAAGTTTTTCTATGTTTCTACTTTCAAACTCTTGTCTCATGGTTTCTTCTAATTCTTTTACTGTTTGGTCTACTGTTTTTTCTGTTTCTGTATTTTGACTAGCAAATAATCTTAAGTCTATAATTTGATAATATAATTGTTTTATTTGCTCAATTTGTGGAATTTTCTCTAGGATATTTTTATCATTAAAGATTTCTATATATGCAGATTTTCTATTATTTTGATTATCAACTTTTTCTTTAATATCTCCATCATTTTCAATTAATTTTTTAAATATATTGCTTATTGGATTTTGTTTTATTAATATATCTGCTAACATTTCATCAATTTGATTTTTAACTGCTGTTGCAAAAACCATGCCTGCATATTTTTGTTCTTCCCCTATTGTTGCTTCCTTATTATAAGGTATATTTAATCTCTCTGCTGCTTCTTGAAAATGCTTTAGTTGTTCTAATTGACAGGCTACTGTTACATCTTTATTTGTATTATTGTTAAGCCACTCTTGAACTTCACCTATCTTTTCTATTGGAATGTTATATGCTAACATATCTTTTGCAATTTTTCCATTAATTCTTGAATTTATTTCAACACCAATTACAAATTTCATATTATTTATAACTTGATTATATAACTCTTTATTTTCTTCTTTAAGTCTTTTAATTGTTTCAAACAATTCTGTATATTGTGTGAGTGTATTATGTGATGTAAGAGATATTGTATAAGTTTGATTTTGTATTGCTTCTTTTAAAATTTCTTCTACCGATTGTCCATTTTTATTATCAGAATTATTTTTTATATGTATATGTAAATCTGCATATCCAATATCTTCCTCCTAAATTTTTATTCAATTCCCAAATATTCATTATATGTAACTTCTCTGTCTATAATACTTCCATTTTCTTTAATATCAATAATTCTATTTGCAACTGTTTGAGTTAACTCATGGTCATGTGATGTAAATAAAATGTTTCCTATAAACTTTTTCATGCCCTCATTTACAGATGTTATGCTTTCCATATCTAAATGGTTTGTTGGTTCATCAAATATAAGGAAATTTGCTCCTGAAAGCATCATTTTTGAAAGTACACATCTTACTTTTTCTCCTCCTGAGATAACACTAGCTTTTTTTAATGCTTCATCTCCTGAAAATAGCATCCTTCCTAAAAATCCTCTTACATAAGTTTCATCTGGGTCTTTTGAATATTTTCTAAGCCATTCTGTAATATTTTCATCTGTTTCAAATAAATAGTTATTGTCTTTAGGAAAATAGCTTTTTGTAATTGTTGTTCCCCATATAAGTTCACCTTCATCTGGTTCTATTTCTCCAGCTATTATTTGGAATAATACTGTTTTTGCTATTTCATTATCTGCTAAAAATGCAATTTTATCATTAGATTTAACTGTAAATGATACATTATCTAGGACTTTTACTCCTTCATAAGTTTTTGATATATTTTTAACTTGTAAAATATCATTTCCTGGTTCTCTGTCTGGTTTAAAATCTACATAAGGATATTTTCTATTTGATGGTTTTATTTCATCTAATTCTATTTTTTCAAGTGTCTTCTTTCTTGATGTTGCTTGTTTTGATTTTGATGCATTTGCACTAAATCTTGCTATGAAGTCTTGTAATTCTTTTATTTTCTCTTCTTTCTTTTTATTTTGCTCTTTCATTTGCTTTAATGCTAATTGACTTGATTCATACCAGAAATCATAATTTCCTGGATAAACTTTAATTTTTCCAAAGTCTACATCTGCTATATGAGTACATACTTTGTTTAAGAAATATCTATCATGTGATACAACAATTACTGTATTTTCAAAATTAATTAAAAATTCTTGTAGCCAATTTATGCTTTTTAAGTCTAAGTCGTTTGTAGGCTCATCTAGTAAAAGTACATCTGGATTTCCAAATAAACTTTGTGCTAATAATACTTTAACTTTTTCTCTTGCTTCTATCTCTTTCATATATTTATAATGATTTTCTGGAATAATTCCTAAATCATTTAAAAGCATTGCTGCATCTGATTCTGCATTCCATCCATCAAGTTCTGCAAATCTTTCTTCTAGTTTAGCAGCTTTCATTCCATCTTCTTCTGAAAAATCAGGTTTTGCGTATATCGCATCCTTTTCTTTCATAATATCATACAGTTCTTTGTTTCCCATCATAACAGTATCTATTACTGTATTTTCTTCGAATGCAAAGTGGTCTTGTTTTAAAATTGATAGTCTTTCTCCCTTTTCTAATGTTACATCACCCTTACTTGGTTCTAATTCTCTTGATAAAATCTTTAAAAATGTTGATTTTCCAGCACCATTTGCTCCTATTATTCCATAACAGTTTCCTTTTGCAAATTTTATATTTACATCTTCAAATAATACTCTTTTTCCAAACCTTACGGTTACTCCATTTGCACTTAACATTTTTTCCTCCTTTAGATTGATAATCTCAACTGTTTCATATTATATATTATTTTTTGTAATGTTTCAAGCCCTAAATGTCCCAACTGTAATTAATTTTTGATAATGTCATAGTAAAATTAACATTTGATTATGTCATA